>JAAYWU010000257.1 GCA_012516295.1 Clostridiales bacterium
AAGAAGAACCGGAACGTCTGATTCAATCGAAGCAAGCAGTATTACAAAATGCATGCCTACTTCCATAAACCCTCCATTCACACCCAATAAAAATACCACAAGTCCTAAAAAAGTCAAGACTATGCCTCGGATAATATCGATTACCTCGCTTATTTTATCCTTAAAGAAAAATATCTGGAATACGGTATATGCAATAATAATCGGCAGTAATGTCAGAAAGGATTCCCATGCAATGTGAAACAGCTTGGCACTATATACCTCCAAAAGATTGCCGTGCATTATTTCCGCTTCCGGCAAAGCGCCGTTCAGTTTCTCGCCTTCAAGAAAAAGGCCGGCAATTAAAACGCCGAGGATTGCACCTGCCGAAGAAATACCAACCAAACCGAAGCTGTCGGCTTCACTCAGCTTACTGTCTTTTTTCATAGCGGAAACGCCGGCAGCCAATGCCAACATAAAAGGAACGGTAATCGCACCCGTCGTAGCCCCGGAAGCATCAAATGCAATCGCCAGAAAATCCGGCGATGAGAACAATGACAGGAGAAAGATCAGGGCATATGCGCCAGTAAACACAAATTTCAGTCGGACATTCCTGAGGATGCGCAGCATTCCAAGCGTCATCATCGTTCCAATTCCGACAGAAACAGCAATTACCATCAGGTTTTTCTTAAACTGACCGGAAGTTACGCTGTCCACCTGTTTCGCAAGAATGTGTATATCCGGCTCTGCGTAGGAAATAAAAAAACCTAAAATCAAGCTGACCGTAACCAGTACGGCGTAGCTGTTGGATTGCGTAATGGCATTGCCAATGCCATGTCCGATAGGTTCCAGCCCCTGATCAATTCCGAACAGGAATATTGTCAGACCGATAATTACCAGAGCGGAACCACTGAGAAACGCATATAGCATATTCGCTTCCAACGGGCTTACGGTAAAATGGAGTAACAAAACCATACATGTAATCGGTAATACGGACGTCAGCACTTCTCGAAATTTTCCAGTTAACTCGTTCAAATCATCACCTCTTGTAAATGTTAAAATGTTCTACTACGCTGCCATTCGCTGAAATTTGCGCTGGACAAACTTCAATCAGTCATCCGCCCTGCAAGCATAACGTTGCAGATCCTTTCAATGCTCCTAGGAAACATGAGATATCTTTGCTTCTTTTCAGTCCTGTAACAATATTTGCACTACATCCTGCTTGCTTTTAAAGCTATGCATTCGGAAAGGAGTGGTTGCTGACGGCCGTATCTGCCTCCAACAGGAATTACAAATATTATATCATATTGAAATGAAAAATTGTAAACAAAGATAAAACACATTTCACCGTTCACCGCCTTTTGCGTGAATACTATCAATTCCCACATCCGGCTCAGAACAAGAAAAAACGGCATAGCCGGTGCATCCATATCAAACGATGAGCCGCTATGCCGTTATTCCCCAGAATTTAAAATTCCTGAGGCATTCTGTTTTTTAATTTCCGTCCTCCAGACTGATTTCATTAAATTTTTCGGTTAAATCCTTCGTCTGTAAAGCGGCCTTCTCTTCCCCGGCCGCGTCGAGAACAATCCCGCCCCGATGCATCATAATGAGCCTGTCGCCATAGCGTATGGCGTATTTCAGATTATGCGTAACCATGAGCACCGTCAATTTTTTCTCGCTGACAATCCGCTGCGTCAGCTCCATTACATTTTCGCTGGAACGGGGGTCCAGCGCCGCTGTGTGCTCATCCAGAATCAAAAGGTCAATCGGCGGCATCGTGGAAATCAGCAGAGCGAGCGCCTGCCGCTGCCCGCCGGAAAGGCTGGAAACCGGCAGGTTCAGTTTATCCTCCAGGCCGAGCTTTAAAAGCTCCAACTGTGAACGGTAGTAAGGGATACGCTTCCTGTTAATGCCGAAATGCAAACCGAAACGCGCCCCTTTATTGTCCGCAAGAGCCATATTTTCCAGGATCGTTAACTGCGGGCAGGTTCCTTTGGAAGGATCCTGGAACACGCGCCCGATAAATGCGGAATGCTGATGCTCCGGCAATCTGCTGATTTCTTTCCCGTTGACGGATACGGAGCCGCTGTCGATGGGAACGCTGCCGCAGAGGATATTCAAAATGGTTGTTTTCCCCGAGCCGTTGCTCCCGATGACAGCCACGAACTGCCCCTTGGGGATTTCCAGATTAAAATTTTGGAACAGCCGGATTTCATTGAGAGTATCTCGGTTAAAGGTTTTAAAGATTTGGCGCATCGCCACATAGTCCGCCGCTGTATCAGATTTGTGTTGGGTTGACATTTGAATTCTTCCCCCTTCCCGCAAAAAACTTGTTGAAAACCAGCACAACCGTAAGAATGACCGCCATTAAAAGGTTGAGGTAGTTTGTCGGCATTCCAAGCTGCATGGCAATCGTCAGACAGGCTTTATACAGGATGGAACCGATTATGACAGCGGTCGTCGCTTTGATGAATTTCGCCTTCCGGAGCAGGCTTGTGCCAATGATAACGGAAGCAAGCGCCATAACAACCATGCCCTTCCCGCTCGCCACATTCGCGGTCTCTGTCTGCTGGCTCAAAATGCAGCCGGCAAGAGCTGTGCAGCCATTGCCGATGGCCAGCCCAATAATTTTCATTGTACCGGGATTTTTTCCGAGCGAAATAACATACTGTGCATTGTCGCCCGCCGCGCGGAGCAAAAGGCCGGATTTCGTTTTCAAATATACATCCAGCAGAAGCTTGACAAGGATGCAGGTTCCTGCTACGATTACCAATACTCGGAAATCGACGGGAAGGTTTCCGGCAACGGTGCCGAAAAATCCGGAATTAAAAATGGTGTCCTTGTTATAAAAAGGCATGACCGCCTTCCCGTCCAGAATCACCAGATTCACGCTCAGCAGTCCGGTCATCACCAGAATACCCGAAAGCAGATCCGTTATTTTCAGCTTTACATGCAGCAATCCGGTGACACAGCCCGCGATTGCGCCGCAGCCGAAAGCAGCCAGACAGGACAGCCACGGGTCAACGCCGGCGGTAATCAGCACGGCGGCAATGCAGGAACCGAGCGGGAAGGTGCTGTCAACCGACAGGTCTGGGAAATCCAGCACCTTATAGGTAATATAAACGCCAATTGCCATAATGCCGTAAATAAAGCCTTCCTGCAGCACATTTACAAGCAGGCCGAGTAGGATATCCATCTTGTCTTTCCCAGCTTTCTGTTATTTCGTTACCGCGGCTGCCTTTGCGTATTCTTCCGGCAGCTTCAATTGAAGCTTCTCCATAACCGCTTTGTTGTATACCGGGGTGCAGTCCTTCACCATATATACCGGGGTATCGGAAGCTTTTGCCTTTCCCGTCAGAATATCCGCCGCCATCTTTCCGGTTACCTTTCCAAGCGCAACATAATCAATGCTCTGCGAAGCAAGGCACCCGTTTTTCACCTGCTCCTCTTCAGAACCGAAAACGGGGATTTTCGCACCATCCGCAGCCTGCAGAACGGTGGACAGATTATCCACCACATTGTTGTCGGTGAAGTTATTGATGCAGTCAACCCCTTTGGAAACAATGGAAGCCGCAGCGGCGGCGACCTCGGAAGCGTTGGTTACACCGATATCCACAACCTCAAAATTGTATTTCGGGGCAAGCGCTTTAAACGTCGCTAACTGGGAAACGGAATTCGGCTCGCTTGTCGTGTACAGAATCCCGATTTTCTTTGCGCCGGGCAAAAACGCGCGGATCATTTTGATCTGCTGTTCAAGGGGCAGAACATCGGACGTGCCCGTACAGTTTATTCCGGGCTTTTCGTTGGATTTCACAATTCCCGCCGCAACCGGATCGGAAACCGCGGTGAACACAACCGGGATATTCGCGCTTCTTGCCGCGCTGTATGCGGACATGGCCTCCGGCGTTGCAATGCCCATGATTAAGTCGTACTTTTTGGAAACCATGTTCTTTGCAATCAGGTCGCCGTTCGCATTGTCCCCCTGCGCGTTTTGAAAATCAATCGCAAGGTCTTTCATTCCGGCTTCCTCAAGCCCCTGCTGAATGCCCGTATAGCAGTTATCCAGCGAAGGGTGCGTCGCATACTGGATCACGCCGATTTTATATTTTTTCGGGCCATCCGTTTTCCCGCCGGCAGAACCTGCCGAACCGGATGAACAGGCAGCCAGCGCCACCAGGACAGAAACGGCCGTAAATACTACCAATAGTCTTTTCATTGTATTTTTCATATCAATTTCTCCCCGCATGTTAAGTTTTTTTATGAGAACGGATTTTCAAAAATGCCAGCCCCGCCATCGCCGGTTAAGTAACACCATAAATCGTCACTCCTTGACCTGAAATTGGAAATAAAAAAAGCCCTTGCCCCTGCTAAACAGGGACAAGAGCATTTACTCCTGCGGTACCACCCAAATTGGCG
>JAAYWU010000258.1 GCA_012516295.1 Clostridiales bacterium
CCGAGAATTTTGATTTCCCGTGAGGAAGGCATAGAAAACGTAAATAAATATGGTGAAGAAGCCGCATATCAAACGCCGATCGACAATCCTTATGTTATTGAGCTTTTGAACCGGCTTGGATTTGATACAGTAGAAAGCCTGTTGGAAGACAACCGTATTTTTACAAGGAAATTCTAAAATACATTTGAATTGCTGGGAATGCCCCCAAATCTATGTTATAATGAGTCCAATTAACATACATATGGGGGCATTTTCATGGGATTTAAGGAAGAATTTGAAGAAATATATCGGTCGAAAATTACGCGTCCGGGTAGTGCGGAGCTGCTGGAATGGCTGAAAACAACGGACTTTTTTACCGCTCCGGCCAGCACGAAATTCCATTGCGCCTGCTTGGGCGGCCTTGTCCAGCACAGCGTCAGCGTTTATCATGTGATGATGGAAAAACACTTTCAACCGGAAACCGATAATGAAGAAAGCTTTGCAATCTGCGGGCTTCTGCACGACGTATGTAAGGCGCAATTTTACAAAGAAAGCACCCGTAATGTGAAAAATGAAGAAACCGGTGCATGGGAAAAGCGTCCCTATTATTCGATTGAGGACAGCTATCCTTACGGGCATGGCGAAAAGTCCGTATTTTTGATTGAACGCTTTCTGCGCTTGAAAACCAGCGAAGCGATCGCGATCCGGTGGCATATGGGCGGCTTTGATGAATCTGTGCGGGGCGGAAGTTTTTCCATTGGTTTGGCGTGGCAGAAGTATCCAATCGCCGTAAAACTGCATCTTGCGGACTTGGAAAGTACATATTTGCGTGAAAAAGGAACTTCCGTAGTACACGGGAAATAGATGAGGAAAAGGAGTCGGGAAGAAATTCCCGGCTCCTTTTTTGCGGATATGGGCGAATAAAAATAAAAAAATACTTGACAAATGCGAAAAATAATGTATTATTGTATTAATCAACTAGTACAACAACACAATAATACAATTCACATGGAGGTTGGATGAATGTTCAAATGAATATTGAAATGCACGGCATCAGCAAAAATGCGGCGCTTTCGTGCAGCAGGCAATACGGTGGGCTGTCTTTGCTGTGTCCCACTTCACCGCTCATGAATCCGAAAAAAATTTAGAATACTTTCGAAAACAGGTTGACAAAAAATAAAAAAGGTGTATTATTGTATTAAGCTATTAGTACAGCAATACAGATGAGAGGTGGATTTATGGCTTGGAATCTCAAATCCGACAGGCCCATTTATTCGCAGTTGGTCGAGCAAATTGAATTGCTGATCGTATCTGGGATATACCCCGCCGGCTCAAAACTGCCGTCGGTAAGGGATCTGGCCGGGGAAGCGTCGGTGAATCCGAACACAATGCAACGGGCGCTGGCCCAATTGGAAAATGACGGGCTGCTTTATACACAGCGAACAAGCGGCAGATTTGTAACAGAGGATGTGGAGCGGATTATGCAAATCAAAAATAATCTTGCACAGGGGCTGATTAACGAGTTCATAGAGAATATGCGGAATCTTGGCTACGATACAAAGCAGGCGATACAACTTCTTGAGAAGACAGCAGAGGAGGAAGAATGATGGAGAATATTCTGGAGTGTCAGAACCTGGTCAAATTTTATCCCAAGTGCCTGGCGTTGAATTCAGTAAATCTGACCGTGCCGAAGGGGAAAATTGTCGGGCTGCTCGGCCCGAACGGAAGCGGCAAAAGTACCTTGATTAAATTGGCAAACGATCTGATTCAGCCAACGAGCGGAAAAATTTTAATTGCCGGAATGGAGCCGGGGATCGAAACGAAAAAAATCGTTTCTTACCTGCCGGAGCGTACTTACCTGAACGATTGGATGACAGTAAACGATATAATCGGCTTTTTCGCCGATTTTTATCAGGATTTTAACAAGAACAAGGCTTACGATATGCTTGCAAGACTTGGCGTGAATCCGTCCCTGCGGCTGAAAACGATGAGCAAGGGCACCAAAGAAAAGGTACAGTTGATTCTGGTCATGAGCCGGGAAGCCCAGCTTTATCTTCTGGATGAGCCCATTGGCGGTGTGGACCCCGCGGCAAGGGATTACATTTTGGACACGATCATCGGCAATTACAACCCGGAAGCAACGGTTATCATATCTACGCATCTGATTGCGGATGTGGAAAAAATTCTGGATGAGGTCATTTTTATTAATCAGGGAAACATTGTTTTGGTTTCCACCGTCGATGATATTCGTGAAAATGAAAACAAGAGCGTGGATGCGCTGTTCAGGGAGGTATTCAAATGCTAAGTAAGCTTTTAAAATACGAAATAAAAGCGACCAGCCGGATATTTCTCCCGATGTATGCGCTTTTAATTGTCTTTGCATTGCTTAATAAATTTTTTATGGCGGTAAATTCCGATTTGCTGAGAATCCCGCGGGCAATTGCCGCGACGGTTTTTGTTTTTATCATTATTGGCCTATGTGTGGTGACGCTGATTGTAACCATACAGCGGTTTAACAAGAGCCTTTTATCCGATGAGGGATACTTATCCCTTACCCTGCCTGTAAGGATTCACAGCCATATCGACTCGAAAATGCTTGTAACCCTGATGTGGACTATCCTAAGCTTCCTGGTTTCCATGGCTTCAATCTTTATTATGGCGGTCAATAAAACAACCATATTGTCTTTACATCGGTTTGTAAATGAATTGACGAGAGTGTTAAATAAAATTGGTTTCAACGGATATGTCTTGGTTCTGGAATCCATTCTCTTTGTCATAATCGGAATTCTCGGCGTTACACTTGAAATCTACGCGGCGGTTACGGTTGGCAATTTGAGTTCCAAACATAAGCTTTTGGCCGGCGTAGGCGCATACCTTGGCTTCGGTGTCATCCAGCAGATCATCGTGTCGATTTTCATGTCAACATGTGAAAATGGCATTTCGCAATATTTTGATTCAATGATAAGAGCGGGAGAACTCGCTCAGGTGCAGTTGGCGCAAACGGTTTTGTTTGGTTTAATAGCCTATATGGTGGTCATGGGCGTGGTTTTCTATTTCTTTACGGAATGGATGCTTCGGAAGAAATTAAATCTGGAATA
>JAAYWU010000021.1 GCA_012516295.1 Clostridiales bacterium
AAATATATGTATGATCAGGGGCAGCTTTCTAAAATGGCGCTGGAACAGGAACAGATCAAGCTGCAAAATGCGCAGAATGCATATGACAAAGCCGTTGTTACCCTGAAGGCTACACAAAATAAGGTGCAGCAGGATTTGCAAACCGCGAAAAATACATATGAAGCCGCGCTGGTGAAATCGAGGGACAAGAGCCAGCGGATTACTTTGGAAAAACAGCAGAAAAACCTGCAGGATTCCATCATCAGGGCGCCTGTGGACGGTACTGTTACCGCTTCTAATGCAACTGTCGGCTCCACGCCCAACGGCGCTCTGTTTACCATTGACGACACAGACAATTTAAAGGTAATCGCGGAAGTGAAGGAATTCGATATCGGCAGGGTTGCCGTCGGCAAAAAAGTGGATGTTAAGACCGACTCCACCGGGGATAAGGTCTTTTCCGGCGTCGTGACGAAAATCGCCCCTGCGGCAACGGCCAGCACACAGGGAACCAGCAACGTTACTTTCTCGACCGAGATTACGATTACGGACAAAAGCAAGGAAATTAGAATCGGAATGAAGGCGCGCATGAATATTATTATCAATGAAAGGACCGATGTTTACACCGTTCCTTATGATGCCGTACAGTACAAGGAAGACGGCAGCGCGTTCGTATACACCGCGGTAAAGGAAAAGGACGTTTATGTAGCCAAAGAGCTGCCGGTTAAAACCGGGCTTGCCAACGATATTTCCATCGAAATTTCCGGTCCCGGCGTCAAAGACGGGGTGCAGGTTGTCAGCAATCCGGATAATATAAAAGCCGGTTCCCCTCTGAACCTGTAAGGGGGGCTGAGGCATGAGCGGAAAAGTAATTATTGATATGCGGCACATCGTAAAGAATTTTTACATCGGGACACCGAACGAACTGCATATTATTAAGGATATCAGCCTGACGGTAAACGAAGGGGATTTTGTATCCATCGTCGGCGCTTCCGGTTCCGGCAAAAGTACCCTGATGAATATGATCGGCGTATTGGACCGCCCGACTTCGGGGGAATATGTGCTGGACGGTATCCCGGTTGCACAAATGTCAGACAATGAAATGTCCGACGTCCGCAACCGGAAAATCGGTTTTGTTTTTCAGACCTATAACCTGATTCCCCGCAGCAGCGCGTTGAAAAACGTGGAGCTGCCGCTGCTCTATGCGGGCGTGGACAGAAAGACGCGCACAAGGCGCGCGAAAGAACTGCTCGATTTGGTCGGAATGGAAGAGAGAATGCACCACAAGCCGAATGAGCTGTCCGGCGGACAGAAGCAGAGGGTGGCCATCGCAAGGGCGCTTGCAAACGATCCGGCAATGATATTGGCGGATGAACCCACCGGCGCGCTGGATTCTTCAACCGGCCGCATGGTCATGGATCTTCTGCATAAGGTTCATAAAGAAGGCGGCAAGACGATCGTCCTGATTACCCACAATAATGATTTGGCCGCCGAAACAGAGCGGATTATAACCATCAAGGACGGGATGATTATATCCGATGTTTCCAATAAGCCGCAGCAGGAAGAAAAGGTGGAAGCTTCATGTTCCTGAAAGAAAACATACTTCTTGCGATTGCAGGATTAAAATCAAATAAAGTCCGTGCGCTGCTTACCA
>JAAYWU010000259.1 GCA_012516295.1 Clostridiales bacterium
GGATGGCGACATTGCCGAAAGCACCGGTTTTCAAAAGCTCTACCGCCTGTTTTTTCTTTAAGAGCTCCTCCAAACTGCCGGCGTGGATGGAGGAGATCATGACCGCTCCCGCGTTCAGGCATTGCTGCACCGCGCTGACTTCGTCATATCCCCCCAACTCATCGCAAATAATGTATTCCGGGGAAAGGCAGCGGATTGCCTGCATAATCCCTTGCGCCTTCGGGTAACCGTCCAGTATGTCGCTGCACACACCCAAGTCATTCTGCGGCACCCCCATGTAGGTGCCCGCCAGTTCCCCCCGTTCGTCAATAACGGCAACCTTCCGGATATTTCCAAGCAACCCGCTTGAAAGCTGGCGGGCGATGTCCCGCAAAATTGTTGTTTTCCCGCTGACTGGCGGCCCTGCAATCAGCAAGCCGTCGGACACATTATTTTTTAAGCCGACCAAAAGTGCATTCGCTGAACCGGAAATCTCGCGCGCAATGCGGATATTAATGGAAGAAATGTCCCTTATGCCTTTGATTTCCCCATTCTCTAAAACCGCGGTGCCGCTGATTCCTACCCTGTGTCCCCCAACCAGCGTTACATACCCGTTGCGTATTTCATTCTGATGGCTGTAAATTGAGTAACTGCATATATTCCGGAAGCACTCGTCAAGATCTTCCTTTGTTGCAAGCAGCGTGTTGCTGCCGGGGCAGCAGGCCAGCGTACCGTTCTGGTTAAAGAAATAAATTCCTTTCATGCAGCAAATGGAAACCGGCTTATTCACACGAATGCGCAATTCCTGCACCTGGCTTTTTATTTCCAGCGGAAGCTGTAAAAAATATTTGCCGATTTTCCCGTTCACAGCTTTTGCCGCTGAGTCAAATCTGGGGTTGCTATTGTTCTCCATTTACTTGTCCTCCCTTTCACTACATAGATATGGACAACTAGGGCATGTTAGAACAAAAAAATGCCCCGCGGGGGAAGTCCCGCGAAGCATCTGTATTTCTATATGTGAATACTATCGGATCATTTCCTGGAATTCTTCTTCGGTAATAATCGTCACGCCAAGCTGCTGCGCCTTCGTCAGCTTGCTCCCGGCATCCTCGCCGGCCAAAACATAATCGGTTTTCTTGGAAACGCTTCCGGAAACCTTGCCGCCGAGCTTTTCAATCGCCGCGCTTGCCTGCGCTCTTGTCAATGTGGGCAGGGTACCGGTCAGCACAAAGGTTTTTCCGGAGAAACGGTTATCCTCTACCACAGCTTTACTGAGCATGTTGACGCCCGCGTCACGCAGCCTGCCGATTAAATGGGCGGTATTCGGCAGGTCGAAAAAGTGCCGGACGCTTTGCGCCATAATCCGGCCAAAGCCTTCGATTTGGGCTATTTCTTCCTCCGTCGCCTGGAAAACCGCATCCATACTCTTAAAATACGCAGAAAGGAGTTTTGCCGCTTTCAACCCGATATTCGGAATGCCTAGAGCATATATCAGCCGGTAAAGATCGTTGTCCTTCGACCGTTTAATGGCATCGACCAAATTCTGAGACGATTTTTCCCCCATCCGGTCAAGGGATTTCAATTGTTCTACCTCCAGATGGTATAAATCCGCCGGTGAAGAAAGAAGGCCATGTTTAACCAACTGCTCAATAACAGCCGGACCAAGCCTGTCAATATCCATCGCGTCGCGGCTTGAAAAATGAATCATATGCCGCAGAAGCTGCGCCGGGCACTCGGGGTTCGTACAGCGCGTAGCGGCTTCTCCTTCCTCCCGCGTGACCTTCGCGCCGCAGGAAGGGCAAACGGCGGGCATAACAAACGCCTGTGAGCCTTCGGCATGGGATACAACGGAAACAACCTCCGGAATAATTTCACCCGCTTTTCGCAATACAACGGTATCCCCAATGCGGATATCCTTTTCCGCGATAAAATCCTGATTATGCAGCGTTGCGCGGCTTACGGTCGTTCCCGCCAGCGTAATGGGTTCAAACAGGCCCGTGGGTGTAAGCACGCCCGTGCGGCCGACATTGATTTCAATATCCAGCAGCTTCGTCTGCTTTTCTTCCGGCGGATATTTAAACGCCTCCGCCCATTTTGGGAACTTCGCGGTGCTTCCCAGAGCCGCCCTCTGGGAAAAAGAATTCACTTTCACAACCGCGCCGTCAATGGAATAATCCAGCGTCCCGCGCATATCCCCTATCCTTTCCACCTCGCGGATAACCTCTTCCATCGTGTTACAGGCGGTAAAGAAGGGCGGAACGACAAATCCAAGTTCTTTTAAAAAGCGGAGCGCTTCGTCATGCGCGTGAAGTTCCGCTCCGACAATCTGCTGGACATTAAAGACAAAAATATCAAGCTTCCGCGAGGCGGTCACATTTGCGTTCTTCTGGCGAAGGGAACCCGCCGCCGCGTTGCGCGGATTTTTAAACGGCTTTTCGCCGTTCAGTTCCTGCCGCTCGGAAAGCTCAAAAAAGCTCTTATGCGACATATAAACCTCACCGCGCACTTCAAGAAACGGCAAAGCTTTGGTCAGCTTCAGCGGAACGGTGCGGATGGTGCGAAGGTTTTCCGTCACGTCCTCGCCGACAAAGCCGTCCCCACGGGTGGAACCGCTATAGAAAATGCCGTCCCGGTACTCGAGCGAAACGGAAAGACCGTCGAATTTCGGTTCGACAATATAAACCGGATTTTCTACCACCGCGCGAACTTTGCGGTCGAAGTCCAGCAATTCTTCTTTTGAAAAGGAATCGTGAAGGCTCTCCAGCGGCACTTCATGCCGAACCGGTTGAAATTTACTCAGCGATGCGCCGCCGATTTTCTGCGTGGGAGAATCCGGCGTAACCAGGCTGGGAAATTCCGACTCAATCTGCTGAAGTTTACGGTAGAGCATATCGTACTCGTAGTCATCAATCTCCGGCGCGTTTTCTGTGTAATATTTTTTATTATGATAATTGATTAGTTCAGCCAGTTTTTTATGCTGAATTTCCGCTTCTTTCACATCCATTAAAATGGTTCCTCTCATTCTTAAATCTGCTTTTGAAACAGGGCTGTACCGAGAAATACCGGTAATAAATTACGCAATTATACTATAACAAGATCAGTTAATATTTGCAACAACCTGGGGTACCTCGCCAATAATGATGGTTTCCGCAACCGGAATCGAGGTTTCTACTTCCGTAGTCGAATCGAACCACGGTATGTACGAATAAACGCTGGTATGTATGCATAAAAGGATTTGATGCTTGGTCTGGTTTATTCCCGCGGATTCAAACGTGCTTTTAAATTCCGCGCTGACGGAACCGGAAAGCGTAAGCCGAAGCGGTATGTTCGGTCCGCGCCCATGCAATAAATCATTCCCGATAAGGGTTCCCAAAGGAACGCCCATATCCATATGGGAATCATCGCCAAGCTCTTTCTGTACATCCGCAATGACCGCGGATTTCAATTGGTTCATCCGGACCATCTGTGTGGTAATCGAAAGCACTTTTCCGTTGTTATCGCGCTCAATTGATACTAAGTCATTATAAGTAAGGGCATTTTTATTCAACTCCTGGGAAATCGCACGATTGATTACATCAACCGACTTTATCCTGGCCTGATTTGTTATAATCGCTTTAATTACCGGACGAAAATGCGTATCCAACAATAGTATAAACGCTAAAATCAAAGCTATGAAGAATAAACCTTTAATTCCACTGTGCGAACGAGTCCCGTACCTGCGCCACCTTTGCATAGACTCACCTCCAAAGCACTTACCCTATAATACACAGGAGGAATAAAAATGTGCAAAGGCAGAAAAAACGCAGAGAAACAAAATTCCTCTGCGTTTCTACAATCCAAGTATAAAAATTATTCTGCCGGAGTTTCTTCCGGTTTCTCTTCAGGCTCAAGAAGAGCACGAATGGAAAGGCTGCCGCGCTTCTTGTCAAAATCAAGCTCGGTAATCTTGACATCCACTTCGTCGCCAACCTTCAGCTTGTCGCTTACCTTCTCAACGCGCTCTTTGGAAATCTGAGAGATGTGAATCAGGCCGTCGATGCCGGGAATCAGCTGGGCAAAGGCGCCGAAGCCGGTGATGGACATAATCTTTACGCGGGCAACCGAGCCAACCTGGTATTTCCCTTTGATGATCTCCCAGGGGTTGTCCTCGTTTTTCTTATAAATGAGGGAGACTTTCTTATTCTCGCGGTCGACGTCTTTGATGGTGACCTCAACAATATCACCCACCGAAACAACCTCGGAGGGGTGTTTGACCCTATGCC
>JAAYWU010000260.1 GCA_012516295.1 Clostridiales bacterium
GTCTTGAAAAAGTTATTCTTAACAAATTTCGATTGATTTGCAGTAAATTTTTTTAGCTTGCATTCCGCCATGGACGATTCGGTAAAATCAATATGGTCGAATGAAACTTCTGTTAATTTGGCTTTGTTAAAGTTAGAATATTGCACTTTTGATTTTTCAAGAACTGTCTGTTTCAGAATGGTTTCGTTCATATCAATTCCAATGCATTTACAGGAAACAAACCGGCATCGTTCAAAATAGGCTCCCGTAAATTTGCTGTTGGACAGGTCGCAATTTTGGAATACAACGTCGACAAAGCTGGCATTTTCAAAATCGCAATTGCGCAAGGCGCAGTTTTCGAATAGGCAATTCTGCATCTCCATCTTATAGAAATCTGCATTTTCAAGTTGTTCTTTCGAACATTTTATGCCGGAAATCAAGGATTCTTCCAACAGGAAATCCCGAACGTAGGCAGAAAAATCAGGAATGGGAACGAGTTCTTTTGTTATTTGTGAGTTTGTATTCATTTTAATAGTTCCTTTGTTTTTGTTTTGCTTTTACAGTTTCCAATATTTCCTATAATCAAAGTATACAATACCTTCCCCGTATTATCAAGTTACTCTAAATCAGAAAAATATCCATATAAAAATAGGGAGCAAGTTTTATATCTGCTCCCAAATGATTATTTTCCTTAGCCCGTGGGTTAATCGAATTGCTTCTTAATGCCTTTTGCCATATAATCCGCCATCATCAGGGCTTGGTCTTCGATAATGTCATACAACGCGATATCTTTCGCATATTGGCCCATAAGCCGGTTCGTTGCTTCGTCCTCCGTCAGCTTCAAGTGTTCGCGCAGCATGATTTTCCATTGGTTTTCCGACCAGTACGGGTTGATACTTGCTAAGAATCTGGCGATTTGATCTGCATTCGCATACCATTTTCTTCTTTCTTCGTCGGCTGTTTCCGTATCGCCTGCTTTTGCGGCGTTTACCAGTCTGCTGGCTATTAGAAGGTGATCCGTTAAAAGCTTTTCAAACCTTCTTGCCTTTTCCTCGCCGTAATAAGGTCTTAAAGCATTATAAAAATCGGTGGGATTCCGTAAAAGCCTTTTTGTAACGTATTGCAGATCCCCTAAATCCGCCGCAGTACTGATAATAAATGATCTTGTCCATTGAATATGCTCTTGCCATAATTTTCGAAAAAGATTACTTAATTCGCAGTTATCGTTCATATACTTTGTCCCCTTTATGATATTATACTGGTACTATATTATGCGGTTCGTATGTTTTGATCGACTGCCATTGCAAAAACGGGACTGCGTTTTATTATAAAAAAAGCAGAGGTTTAACCCTCTGCAACAATATTTTCCAGGCATTTAATTAAATCCTGAATGGTATATAGCTTGACGTCCCGTTTTAATATTTCGTTTTTCAAGTCGATTGATAAGGATTCAAACTTGCTGCGAAGTTTTGGATCAATATAAGACATATCATCACCTCTTGAATAGATTGCCCAGCCCGCGTAGTTTCATACCGTTTGGCAATCAAAAAGCGGGACGTTTCCGTTCCGCTTTGTTTAATATTCCCGAGGAGGCCTTGGCGGAATCGGAGGACGGGGAGGTCTTGGCGGGGGAGGAGGCCCCGGCGGATGAGGACGCCTCGGCGGGCAGGGCAATCCGTGCTTTCTGCACCTGAAATTTAAAAAGTCCGGCCAATGCAAAGGCAAAAATTTTATAGGCATTTTATTCACTTCCTTTTTGTAATGGCATGAGTGCTTCTCATTAAGATGAATGTTGCAGGCTGATTAAATAGAGCAATCGTAAAGCATGAACATTTTCATCCACTTTTGCCCGGAAATAAGCGTTTTTCAATGTGTCGTTCTGGGTGGTCAGCAGATACTGTTCGGCATATTTGCGTAAATCCCCGCTTTCATCCAATACCCTGTCCCTTAAAATATCATAATAAGGATTTTTCAATACAATCGGCTGAACGATGGGGTTATAGCTCCGCCCTGTCATAGCGCGATAGATTCGTTTGAATTCGTCCGCATGGGATTGCTCGTCTTCTGAAAATTCCATCAGGAGCTGACGATCCGTTTCGCTTGGCGCTATTTTTGCAAGCTCTTTATATAATGCCGCATCGTTTTCTTCCGCGTTAATATATGTCTGCAGCTTTTGTATTACAGTCATTTCCATAGTCAAATCCTCCTTCCACGCCCGCTTTTACAGTATATGTGCCGCAGAGTAAATGTGTTATTGCAGATAAATCTTTAAAAATTACTATTTTTTTTACAAAA
>JAAYWU010000261.1 GCA_012516295.1 Clostridiales bacterium
AATCCGTGCTGCGCATTGCGGACGGCTCCTATGTCGGCACTACATTCAAGGAAAACGGAAAATTCGATGGAAAAATTGACGTAAACCGCGTTTCCGAATTCATGGAAAAAGTACGTGCATTTCGGAACGGCTTATAACAGAAAAGAGGATGAAAATGAGCTCTCAATTTTTCATGGGAATTGACGTGGGCACCAACGAGACAAAGGGCGTGCTGATTGACGAAAACTGCAAAGTGGTTGCGTTCCAGTCGAAAACACACGATCTTGAAAACCCTCAGCCTAACTTTTTTGAACACGACGCGGAAAAAATCTGGTGGGGCGATGTTTGCAGCATAAGCCGTGCGCTTCTGGAGGAATCGGGGATTTCCCCCTCCAAAATTGCCTGCCTTGGGATCAGCGCGCTGGGGTGCGACTGCGTACCTGTTGACGAAAACTGCAAGCCTTTGTGCAAAGCGATTTTGTACGGCATCGATTCCAGAAGCCACAAGGAAATCAAATACCTGAATGAGTACTACGGGGAGGACGCGGAAGCTGTCTTCGGCCACCCGATATGCTCCTCCGACATTTCCCCGAAAATCCTGTGGATTAAAAACAATCTTCCCCATGTTTACGCGAAAACGTATAAATTCCTGACCGCCTCGTCCTATATCACGGCAAAGCTGACCGGGCGGTACTGCATCGACAAATATCTTGCGGAGGACTTCGCCCCGCTTTACGACCTGGAAAACGATACGGTGAACGAAGCGATGTGCGGCATGTTCTGCAAGCCGTCCCAGCTGGCGGAGGTTATGAAGGCAACCGAGATTGCCGGCGGCATCACCGCGCAGGCGGCGGCCGAAACCGGCCTGCAGGAAGGCACCAGCGTGCTGGTCGGCACCGGGGACTCCGGCGCGGAAGCAATCAGCACCGGGGTGTTCCAGCCGGGGGATATTATGGTTCAGCTTGGTTCCTCCTGCTATTTTGTTTATCTTGCGGATAAGCTGATCCAGGACAACCGGGTCTGGCCGGGCACCTTTATTATTCCGGGCACATACAGCGTCTGCGCCGGAACCAACACCGCGGGCACCCTGACGAAATGGTTCCGCGACAACCTGTATTCCGACCTGGTCGCGGCGCAGGCGGCGGGCGGTGAGAACGCATTCGCCGCAATGGCAAAAGATATTGCGAAAATACCCGCAGGCAGCGACGGGCTGATCACCCTCCCCTATTTTGCCGGGGAACGGACGCCCCTGAACGACCCGTTCGCAAAGGGGATGTTCTTCGGGCTTAACCTGAACCATACCCGGTCGCACCTGTACAAATCCGCGCTGGAAGGCATCGGCTACTCCATCGCGCAACATTTTGATATTTTAGAGGAAAACAACCTTCCCGTCAAAAAAATCATGGCGGTCGGCGGCGGAACCAAAAATCCGGTCTGGCTGCAAATTGTGGCGGACATCCTCGGCAGAACGGTCTGCACATCCAGCATCACCTTCGGCGCTTCATACGGCGACGCCATTATGGCGGCCCTCGCTGCGGGAGCCTACCGAAGCTGGGGCGAGCTGGAAGCGGTCGTCAAGCCTGCCATGGAAATCCACCCGAACATGGAAAACCATGCGGTTTACCAAAAGCACCGCAAAATCTTCGACGCGCTGTACCTCTCAACGAAAGAGCTGATGCATTCCTTATAAAGATAAAGGAAGTGATACCGATTCCGAGAAAATATTTCTTCTTTGATATTGACGGCACCATCGCGGAAAACGACCGTGCCCCCTCCATCATGACCAAATATGCCCTGCGCCAGCTCCGCCTTCAGGGGCACCGCATCTTTGTCTGCACCGGGCGCACCCTGTGCGACGTATACCCCGCGATTACATCGATCGGTTTTCACGGGATTATTTCCGGCGCCGGCGCCAATATTACCCTGAAAGAGATGACCCTGTTCCAACGCGCCATCCCCCCTATTCTGCTTCGGGAAACGGTATCCAGAATGCTTGCACACAACATCTCCGGCGTTTTGGAAGGTACGGATCAGATGTATATTGTAAAAGGCGGGGTTCCGCTGGGCTGGGAAATCCCCATGCCGGCCATCTGCCGTATAGAACAGCTGGAAACCGCGCAGGATATTGAAAAATTCACCCTGCACGTGGCGAGCGCCGCACAGCTGAACCCCATAAAAGCCTTTCTGGAACGGTATTACGACCTTTACCCCAACGAAGACGGAACCTTCTGCGAATGCGTCTATAAGGGGCGTGACAAGGGCTCGGCCATTGCGCGGGTTCTGGAGCATTACCACGCGCAGCCCAAGGACGCGGTGGCCTTCGGGGACAGCCTGAACGACTGCGCCATGTTCCAAAACGTAGGAACCGCCGTCGCCATGGGAAACGCCCCGCAGGCGCTTGCGGATATTGCTTCCATGGTGACCGGAACCATCCGGGAGGAAGGCGTTTACCATGCGCTGGTACAGCTCCGTTTCATCGAGGAGCTGCCGCCAAAAAAGAACGACGAGGTATAAAAATGGGATATTGCGTAATTTGTGGAGAAGAAACCGAAAACAAAGGAAAAATCCATGTGGGAACCCCCTGCGCCGAACAGCGGGACACCGGGCGCTTGGAATTCGACGACTGCCTTTACAGCGATTATGTTTGTGCGGGCTGTGTCAATAAAAAACTGAGCGGCGATTTTTCCGGGCTGGGCCTGTATCTTTTCCTGGAGCTGCTCTGGTTCAAAGTAGCCCAACCCGGATTTTCCAACATCTGGGGAATTCTTTCCTTCCTGATTGCGGCCGCGGCCCTCGTCCGGATTCTGCTGGTTCTGGCGCGCAAATTCATGCAGCGGTTTTTCAGTAAGAAAGAAATCCCCCGCATCCTCGACTGGGGCGAAGACCGCGAAGAAACGGCAAGCGCCCTGCTGAAACAAAAAATGCTGGCAAAGTTCCAGGCGGACGGAAAGCGCGTTCAGACGCTTTCCGAGTATAAAGCCGGCACGCCGCACAAGGTGTAAAACAAAAAATACGTAAGATTTCCTCCATTCGCAAGAGTCCCCCGGCACAATCGCCGGGGGACTCTTTTGGAAGCTCTTTGTTTTACTATTTGCAATGTGATATGGTTTCTATACTCTTTGTAAAATCCATTCCCCTGCCGGTAGCTCTTTTCGAACCCGCAAGGCGCGCCGGCAGAATTTTTGCCCGCGCAAAGGCCGGCATCCTTTGAACAGGATGCCGGCCTTCTCTGCATCTTACTTAAAACTAGCAAGCCATTTTATTCTTTCTTGTTCTTGCCGGTTTATTCGTACTTTTTCCCATGGCCCCAGGCTCCGGCCATGCCGCAAACCTTGGAAGCAAAGCCGGCGGCTTTTTCAAGGCACTCCGCGATCGCGTCCGGGCCTGCTTTGCCCTCTTTCATCTTTTCCATATAGCTGACAAGGAAGGAGGTGAGCAGGCTGTCGCCCGCGCCCATTGTGTCAACCATTTTCTCTACGGGCAGGGCGCGCTGCACATAGAAGCGGCTGCCGTCGTATGCGATACAGCCTTCGGAACCGCGGCTGGCAACCGCGATTTTCACGCCGTAGCCGGTCACCTTTTTCAAATGCTCCCGAATGGCTTCCTCGGACATTTCGCTGCAGGACATGAATGCATAATCCACCAGCGGGGCAACCTGCGCATAGTATTCCGGCGTGGAGTCATCCGAAAAGTCGAAGGAAAGCGGGACCCCAGCTTCTTTAATTTTGTGGAGCTGGCGCTCGGTGAAGCAGTAATTTCCGCTGTGCACCAGGTCGAACCCCCGGATGTATTCCAGGTCGAAGCGGTCGAGCACATACAGCGTTTCGCCACGGATGCCGCCCTCGTTGGAGCCTAAAAACACGCGGTCATTGTCAATAACGGTGACGCGGGCACAGCCGTTTTCGCCGACGAGCTGTTTGCATTTCACCGTTTCGATTCCCTCCTGCTGAAGGGATTCGATTACATGCTCCGCTTCCTTGTCGTCGCCGAAATAGCCCATATACGCGCTGCGCCGGGCGCCGAACATTTTTGCGTAAACCGCAAAGTTTACGGCATTTCCGCCGGGGTACATTGTTTTGATATGCTCATATTTATCGACGACATTGTCGCCGAAGCCAAGAACCTTAACATTATATTCCGCCATTTTTACCACCTTTTCTCCGCGCGTCTAATTGTTTATGGAATGCCCTGTGGATTTCGCGCGGCAAATCCCAGGCAGATTCTTTAAAATCAGTATGCCACAATCCCCATGTAGCGGCGGGTCTCCACCGGATGGTTGTGTTTCTTCGCCAAAGCCTCGCGGAATTCGCAGTTCATCGCGTAGAACAGAATCGGGTTGAAGTAATATACAACCTCCGGGTCGATTTTGTCCATACCCAATTCCAGCGCATCCAGAACCATCAGCTTGTCCGTATGCGTTTTCAGGAAGTCCTCGGCGCGCTGGTCCATTACGCGGCATTTTCCGGCTGATTTTTGCAGGAAATAGAACACGCCGTTTTCCGTACACTCAAACGGGCCGTGGAAGTATTCCCCGGAGTGGAGGTACGCACAGTTCTTCCACTGCATTTCCATAAGGGAGCAGATGGAAAAGCCATAGGTCTGGGAAAACGCGGCGCCGCTGCCGAGGATATAGAAGAAAGGCTCCTCGCCGTATTTATCCGCAAATTCCTGTGTCATTCCGCCGTTCACCTTGGCGACAGCCCCCTTGATGATTTCGTCCATCTTCGAAATCGCGTCCGCTACCTTATCCTTCTTCGCGAAGCCCTCCTGCGCGGCGAGCAGCTCGCTTGCCAATGCAAGTGAAATGCAGCCGGGGGTTTCGCTTACGGAAACGCCTTCGCCCCACGGATACACCCAGGAGATAAAATCGGGCCTGTCGCAGGCGGAACCGGCCTTATCGGTCAGGGTGATCACCGCCGCGCCGCGCTCTTTTGCCAGAACGGCGGCCTCCACGGTTTCCTTCGTATTGCCCGAATGTGAGCAGGCGACAACAAGGCTGTCTTTGCTGAGCTTTTTCGGGGGGAGAACCAGGAACTCCTTGCTGGTGTACCAGCCGGACTCCACGGTTTCGGACTCCGCGTTCAACATAAAATGCGCCGGATACAAATCGATTAAGGAGCCGCCGCAGGCAACCCAGTACACCTGCTTAATCCGGCCTTTCTCCTTTA
>JAAYWU010000022.1 GCA_012516295.1 Clostridiales bacterium
AAATAATATTATGTCTTAGGGACTGCCTATGAATAAAAGCATTCTGCTATGTCAAGAATATTGGCAGAAACTATATCATAAATTATGCGGAGTGTGAAAGTGGTGAATATTCGAAGAGGCGATATCTATTATGCTGACCTAAGCCCTGTCGTCGGTTCGGAGCAGGGCGGTGTCCGTCCGGTTCTGATTGTTCAGAATGATGTTGGAAACCGGTTTAGTCCAACCGTAATTGCGGCGGCCATTACCAGCCAGCGGTCGAAAGCCAATCTTCCAACGCATATTATGCTGAACGCAGAAACCACCGGACTTTCGAAAGATTCCGTCGTATTGCTGGAACAGGTTCGTACAATCGATAAGCACAGACTGAAGGAGCGCATGGGGCGCCTTGATAATACGTGCATGTCACAGGTCGATCAGGCTTTGTCTATTAGCTTTGGCCTTGATTTTGCTCAGGAACAACGTGAGGCTACATAGAAGTGCCTGAAATCATAAAAGTGACGTATATTTTATTTTGGAATGCGGAAAACTAAGAAAACCAAATAAAAAGGAGTGTGTTACAATTGGCGTTAACGGAAAAGGAACTGTCCGCAATTGAGGATCAGCTTAGTGATGAAACGCTTCTTATCACAAAGTTTAAAGCCTACTCCCAGATGTGCTCGGATTCGGAAATCAAACAGAAATGCGATTCCATCGCGAGCCGGCATCAGGAACATTATGATAGGCTTTTAAACTTTTTGAGTTAAGGAGTGGGAACATGAACAATTCACAATCAAGTAATTCACAATCCAGCGGTGCTCAGATGCAGGATAAGGAGATTTTGACCGATGTCCTGACTTCCCAGAAACATTTAACAGAAACCTATAATTCGTTTGCAAATGAGTGCGCTACCCCGAATGTCAGAGACGAATTCATGCGTATTCTTGAAGATGAGCACAAAATCCAAGCCGAAGTTTTTGATGACATGAAAAAACGCGGCTGGTATCCGACGCCCGCTGCGGAACAGCAGAAAATCCAGCAGGCAAAGCAAAAATTCCAAAATCAGAATCAACAGTAATCACCGATATGCCGGCTTCGGAAGAAGCCGGCATTTTTAATTCCTATTCCAATACAATATTTGACACAATGTTTGACCTTGTACCGCTATAATGATTTTAACGCAGGGAGGGATCCTCTTTGAAGCAGAAGATTTACATAGATATTCTGGTCGGCGTAAATCTTTTTATCAATTATTTTTTATTGCTTGCTGTTTCAAAGCTCCTGTCGCTTCCGGTAAAACGTTTGCGCCTTCTCCTTGCCGCTTCTTTGGGCGCTGTCGGTTCCCTCTCGATCTTGTTGCCGGAAATTTCGATGTTTTTTTCATTTTTATTAAAGCTGGCAATGTCGGCGCTAATTGTTCTGGCGGCGTATCCGCTTACCGGGCTGAAAGACTTTCTGCGCGAACTCGCCGCGTTTTATGTCATCAGCTTTTCCTTTGCGGGATTCATGATTGCATTGTGGTATTTTTTTGCCCCCCAGGGGCTGATTATAAAAAATTCGGTTGTTTACTTCAATATATCACCGCTGTTTCTGGTGGGAATGACCGTTATCTGTTATTTTGTTATCCGGCTCATTCATCGCCTAACCGGGCGGCAGGCTCCCGAAGACCTGTTCTGCACGATTCGGATCGATATGAATGGCAGGACAGTTTCCTGTTCGGCGAAGGTAGACACCGGAAATACGCTGAAAGAACCATTTTCAAACGCCCCGGTTGCGGTGGTGTGTGAAGATTGCATAAGCGAAATCATACCGAAACAGAAAGAAAAAATCCGCTTGGTTCCTTACCAGTCCGTTTCCGGCACCGGGCTTCTTCCCGCGTTTAAGCCGGATAAACTGACCGTATGTATCGGAAGCCGAAAAACGGAAATTCACGAAGTGTACATAGCGGTTACAAAATCCAAACTGGGAGCGTTTGGCGCGCTTCTGAACCCGGATCTGTGTCAAAAAACGTCTGCCTAAATTTGGCCGTAGGCGGACGATTTATCCGCCGCGGCGGCGGCGGCAAACTCGGCGGTGGTCGTGCCGGTGATGGTGCCGATGGCGGCGCCGTTGATGGTGACGCCGGCGAGGTCGGTGATGGTGGCGACGTCGGCGGTGCTGTCCACGGGGGCGGCGAACTTGGCGTTGCCCAGCGAGCTGGCCTTGGCGTCGACGACGTTGTTGATGGCAATGGCCTGGCCGGCGTTGGCGCCGACCTGGAA
>JAAYWU010000262.1 GCA_012516295.1 Clostridiales bacterium
ACGTAGGCAAGGCTCATCAAGGGGTCGGAGGCCACGTTCAGGCCAACCTGCTTCATGGTGACCAGCGTTCTGGCGCCCGAATAGGATGCGCCAGCGGCGACCTCCATTGCTGCTTTTTCATTTACCGACCATTCAACATAGATACTGCCGTCGTTGTTTTTTGCAACGGTTTCCAGAATTTCGGTGGACGGTGTGCCGGGATAACCGCAAACAAGGTTCACGCCGGCATGAATCGCGCCCATTGCGATTGCTTCATTACCCATTAAAAACTTTTTCATGCTATAACCTCCAATCTCATGAAAATCCGTTGGAAAATAAAAAAATCTGTCCTTTGCAAAAAGGACAGATTTGAAATCTGCGGTACCACCTTCATTGATTTGTGTAAAACAAATCCACTCAAACGAAAATGCAAACACATTTTCTTCCGTTAACGCCGGATTACGTCTTAGATACTCGGCAAATGCCTTTCCCCTTGCCCTCAGTGAACCATTTACCATACGGCATTTCCACGGAACTCACAGCAACGTCCGCTCTCTGCAGGCGCCCATTATGGTTTTATCTTCACCTCAAAGGTTTGTTTTATTGGTTTAAAATTTTAGCACACGAAAGCCGACTTGTCAAGAATTACATTTCCGACGAGATGCTTATTTGCAAGCAATTTGCAAAATCCCGAATTTTGATGGCATTCCTGTTTAATCTAAATCCATATCATGGTATAATACCTTTATATGATTGGGAAACGAAGAGAAAGGAATTGAAAATGGAACTCAATAAAAGCAACATGAAAAAAATAATGCTGCTCATCGCCTTTGGAATTGCTTTTTTCCTTGGGCTGCAAAACCTTTACCGATTTTCCGACCTTGCCGGATTTCTCGGCAGTATATTTGAGCCGTTCCTTCTCGGATTTGCTTTTGCTTTTATTTTGAATGTGTTGATGCGCCAGATCGAAACGCGCCTTTTTGCGCCGCTGAACAGGCGTTATACCCACAGGTGGCCAAAGGTACGCCGCCCGCTGAGTATCTTTCTGTCTTTGCTGATTGTAATCGGGATTATTGTCATGATCCTGTTTATTGTAGTGCCGGAGCTGATGAAAACCATTGTAAATCTGACGAATAATATTCCCGACTTCTTCAACCAGATGCAGAATTTTCTGACCGATATCAGCAATAAATATCCGGATATTGGAGAACACTTCCAGAAAGTGAACATTGACTGGAGCAATATCAGCCGGATGCTTGCGGCCAACGGTCAGAAGCTCGCCAGCTCTTTAGTGGGTTCTACCGTAATGGTGACGACGAATGTTTTCCATGGAGCAATTACGCTTGTTTTAAGCTTCGTGATTGCTTTGAATATCCTTGCGCAGAAAGAAAAGCTGCAGGCGCAGGCAAAGCGCGTGCTCTATGCTTATTTGCCGGATGAAAAGGCACAGCGGATTGTTTGGCTTTGCAGCCTTACGAATAAAGCTTTTTCGAATTTTATCGCCGGGCAATGCACCGAAGCCTGTATTCTTGGAACGCTTTGCTTTATCGGAATGAATATTTTCCAATTCCCGTACGCCCTGCTGATTTCCGTGTTTGTAGCGTTTATGGCTCTGATTCCGATTGTGGGGTCCTTTTTGAGCACGGTCATCGGCGCCCTGCTGATTCTGATTGTCAGTCCAATCCAGGCGGTTTGGTATATGGTGTTCTTCGTGGTGCTGCAGCAGTTGGAAGGCAACCTGATTTATCCGCATGTTGTCGGGTCAAAAGTCGGGCTTCCCGTCCTCTGGGTGCTGGCGGCGATTACCATCGGCGGCAATGTGTTCGGCGTTTTGGGAATGGTAATCAATATTCCGATTTGTTCGATTCTGTATGTTTTGCTCAAGGAAGATGTAAGCAAACGGCTGAAAAAGAAGAAAATCCAGGACAAGCCGCTTCGGAACGCCGAAAAGTAAATTTGGCTGTTTCTCAAAATGAAGATGCCGCATCAGCGATGTGATGCGGCTGTATTTTTTCTGAATCGTATAGAAAGGTGAATTTTTACCGCTTTCAGGCCGATATACGTTTTTGAATACGGAATTTTAGGTAGTTTTCTAACGCGATCGTTTCTTTTGCGATAAATCGGCTGCTTTCGATCTTCTTTTCGAAACGCCGGCAATACGCAGATGCATTTTTAGGGATATATGTATTATAATAAGACCAACCGATCAACCCAGGTGGTGACAGGATGTATCAAGAAAAACACAGATTAAAAAAAACACTATCGGCATTAGCCGTTATTTTTGTTGAACTGGCACTTATGGCCGCAACAACAGCCGTTTTCGTGGTGGTTTTTGAACGTATGGACGAAATGCGGCTTGCCGCAGCAGCAGCCGCGAAAAACAGCAGCTCCGCGGTGATTACACAGGAGAAACTGGATGATGGGGATTTCTCCTCTTCGTCCGGCGGAGCAATTCAGGAGTTTAAGCAACCGGACGACTGGCGGCTTGTTTTAGTGAATTTGGACCATGAACTGCCTCAAACGTATAAAGCAGATATTGTACACAAGTTTAATGTGGATATTGATTCCAGGATTACCGATTCTTATCAGAAAATGCGCGAAGCCGCTTTAAAGGATAATATCAAGCTGTGGATATCCTCGGGCTATCGAAGCTATGAAAAACAGCGTCAGCTTTTTTCAGAAGAAATTCAGGCGTTTTATAAAACCGGAATCAGCCGGGAGGAGGCGGTCAGCAAAGCGGCCCGTTCCGTGGCCCGCCCCGGATGCAGCGAGCATATAACCGGGCTTGCCGTTGATTTGAACGGCGTTTCGGAAAACTTTGGTAACACCAAGGAGTTCACCTGGCTGCAGCAGCACGCGCAGGACTATGGTTTTGTCCTTCGCTACCCGAAGGACAAGCAGCATACAACAAAAATAAAATTTGAACCGTGGCATTACCGTTATGTCGGTGTGGAACATGCGAAAAAGATGAAAGCTCTCAATATGTGTTTGGAGGAATATGTTGACTATTACAATAAAAATCAGGCTGTGTCGCATTGAATAACAGCTTGTGATTTGCTATAATTATAAAATTAAGGCTCGGCCCTGTTTCGAAAAGAATGGGACATAGGGCCGGGAATTTTCTAATTCGATGAGAGGGGTCTATTCATGCAGCAAAAAACAGTTCGAACAAGGTTTGCGCCAAGCCCGACGGGGTTTATGCACGTTGGGAATCTGCGTACGGCCTTGTATGAATATCTGATCGCAAAATCGCTGGGCGGCACTTTTGTGCTGCGCATTGAGGATACCGATCAGGAAAGGCTTGTTCCGGGCGCGGTCGATGTGATTTATAAAACACTTGAAAAAGTGGGGCTGAAGCATGACGAAGGACCGGATATTGGAGGCGAATTCGGCCCCTATATTCAAAGCGAACGCAAGGATATTTATAAACCGTATGCGGAGCAGCTTGTCCGGGAAGGAAAGGCGTATTACTGCTTCTGCACCAAAGAGCGCCTTGAGGCGCTGCACGAGGGAAAGGAAGGGGAGTTCCCCGGCGGCTACGATCGCCATTGCCGCGACCTGCCCAAAGAAGAAGTTGAGCGGCTTTTAAAATCCGGTGCTCCCTATGTTATCCGTCAACGGATGCCGATCGAAGGCTCGACCACCTTTAATGACGTTGTATACGGTTCGATTACAATTGAAAATAAAGAGCTTGAGGACCAGATTTTAATTAAATCCGACGGTTACCCGACTTACAATTTTGCGAACGTCATCGACGACCATCTGATGCACATCACCCATGTTGTGCGCGGCTGCGAATATCTTACTTCCACGCCGAAGTATAACCTGCTGTATCAGGCTTTCGGCTGGGAGGTTCCAACTTATGTCCATCTGCCCTTAATCATGGGGAAAAATGAGGACGGAAGCGTTTCGAAGCTTTCCAAGCGACATGGTTCGACCGGCTTCGAGGATTTAATGAAGGAAGGCTATCTTCCACAGACAATTGTCAATTACATAGCGCTTTTGGGCTGGTGCCCGAAGGACAACAGGGAGCTTTTCACGCTGCCCGAACTGGTGGAGAATTTCTCCATTGACGGGATCAGCAAGTCCCCGGCTGTTTTTGATTACGATAAACTCACCTGGTTTAACGGCGAATACATCCGTGCCATGAGCGAGGAAGAATTCATCCGGAACGCCATGCCGTATTTTAAGGAAGTGTTTTCCGATAAAGAAATGAACTGGCAGGTTCTGGCTTCCATTTTGCAGCCGCGTATCACAAAGTTTACACAAATTCCGGAAATGATCGGGTTCTTAAAAGAACTGCCGGAATACGCAACCGACTTTTTTGTCAATAAAAAGAGCAAAACCAACCTTGAAAACTCTGTGCAGATGCTGAAGGAAGCCCTGCCCGTACTGGAAGGGATTAACGACTGGACGGTGGAGGCTATCCACGATGCGCTGATTGGACTTGCACAGAAACTTGAAGTAAAGAACGGAACCCTGCTCTGGCCGGTTCGTATTGCGGCGGCCGGCATGCTGGTAACGCCGGGCGGGGCAATGGAAATTCTTGCGATTCTCGGCAAAGAGGAATCCATCCGCCGCCTGCGCTTGGGACTTGAAAAATTGGGAGCATAAGGAGCGAAAACAATGAGCGAAAAGAAAAGCAATAC
>JAAYWU010000263.1 GCA_012516295.1 Clostridiales bacterium
TAACCCATCCGCCGTTTTTAAAATAAACCTTACATCCGTCCATGTAAGATATTTTCTCAATCTCTTGGTCAAAATGTGGTATTTTTTTCTTTTCAAAGAGAAGGTGCTGCAATTCTTTTTTTCGTTCGCTGGTCATGCGGCAGTCAAACTCGTCCATGAAGAAGTTGCCGAATTTTTGGTGGATTTCATCGAGGATATCCCGCAGCGGCCGGCCAATTACGCTGATCATTTCAACCAGCAGCGAACCGGCGTAAACGCCGTCCTTACCGCGGATATGGCCGCGCACGGTCAGTCCGCCGGAGGATTCGCCGCCGATCAGGGCGCCGGTTTCTTCCATCTTGGATGAAATATGCTTGAACCCGACCGGCACCTCATAGCATACTTCCCCAAAGCTTTCTGCCATCCGGTCAAGACAGTGGGTCGTGGCGATATTGCGTACTGCGGCCCCTTTCCATCCCTTGTACTCATGCAGATAATAGTAAAGTAGAACAAGGATGTCATTTGGGTGAATAAAGTTTCCTTTGGAATCAATCAGGCCGATTCGGTCGGCGTCGCCGTCAGTAGCGATGCCTAAATCATAGCCGTTCTGAACGACTATCTGTGCCAGATGCGCTAGTGTCGAACTGTTCGGAGAAGGGAGTCTCCCACCGAACAGGGTATCGTGCCTGTCGTGAATTACTTCAACATTACAGCGGCAGGTAAGCAGAATTGTCTGTAGGGTCGTTTTGCTTACGCCGAACATAGGGTCAAGCAGAATTTTAAGCTTTTTTTTCTTGATGGCCTGCGTATCAATAACATTCAGAATACTGTCTATATAATTGTTCTGCGGGTCAATCTCCTGAATCAGCCCGTCCGCAATTGCTTTCTCGTATTCCATCGTATGAATTTCCGACGGGCTGATTTTGGCAATCTCTTCTTCAATCCGATCGGTTACTTCTTCTGTTGCATCCCTTCCACCAGAAGTGAAAATTTTAACCCCGTTATATTCCGCTGGATTATGACTTGCCGTAACTGCCATTCCGTAAGCGGCGTTTTCCTGTAGCACCTGAAACATAATCATAGGTGTCGGCGCGTCATGGTTGATGAAATGTACCCGAATACCCCCGGCCGCAAGGGAACATGCAATCCATTTTGCTCCAAGGTCGGACAGGAACCTCCGGTCGTACCCAATCACAACCGGACGGTCTTCCGCATGTTCTCTTCGTATGATTTTTGTCAATGCGGCAGAGAGCAGTTCCAAATTCGTCCGTGTGAAATCCTCCCCAATAATCGCACGAAATCCGCCCGTGCCAAACTTGATCATATAGAAATCCCTCCCGTAAAATTTGGGGTTATTCTATCATTAAAAATTTTTATTTTCAAGATTTATCAATGCGTATTGCACAGTTTTGGTTGAAAAAGTGGCTTATTTTCGTAAATATAGCAGAATATTAAACAAAAGTATAGGATCGTCACATTGTATTTACCTGGCAGGAATGTAATAATTAAGACAAGATAACGCGGGTCAGGGACCCCGACATTCGAAAAATATTATATAGAGGGGATAGTGTTATGAAAAAGTTTGTCAGCGCACTTTTGGCGGCAACCATGATCGCCGGCGTACTTTCCGGATGCGGCAGTTCGGAAAGCGCGCAAGGGCAAAATCAGGCGGCGGGAACGTCAGCACAGACATCAAAGCACGTTACAGTTTATTCTCCGCATCCCGCGGATCCGCTGAATGCCGGTATTAAAGAATTTCAGGAAAAGACCGGGATAACGGTGGATCTTGTTGCTGCTGGAACCGGTGAACTGCTCAAACGCATCGAGGCCGAAAGCGACAGCCCGCAATGCGATGTGTTCTGGGGCGGCGGAGCGGATTCTCTTGCAGCATACAGCAAGTATTTTGATAAGTTTACGCCCAAGGATATTGACAACATTGATAAGGAA
>JAAYWU010000264.1 GCA_012516295.1 Clostridiales bacterium
ATCCCAGATGGATTTATTGACGCAGCTCTATAATAAGGTAACCACGGAATCGATGATCAAGAAGCATTTGAAGGATTGCTCACGGAAGCTTTTGCAAGGCTTTATTATTATCGATATTGATAATTTCAAGAGCATTAACGATATGCTGGGGCATATTTTTGGCGACGCTGTTCTGAAAAAGGTGGCGGCGGAAATCAAAAGCCTGTTCCGCGCAACCGATGTGATCGGCAGAACGGGCGGCGACGAATTCATAGTTTTCGTGAAGGATTTGGAATCCAGGGAAATGCTGAGCCAGAAGATGAAGGAAATCTGCGAGGTGTTCCACAACGCCTATACGGGCGAGGACGGAACCTATAAGGTATCTGCCAGTGTCGGCGGGGCGGTTTTCCCGGACGACGGCACTACATTTGCGGAGCTGTACCGGCATGCGGACCAAGCGCTTTACGACGCAAAGAACAGCGGGAAAGACAGCTACCGCCTGTATTCCGGCGCGTTGATGGAAGAGGCACAATAAATCGGAAAACAGCCCTCCGGCGAAAACCGGAGGGCCGTTTTTTTAGTATTGATAGGGCTGACGGTATTCCGGTGCGGGCTGGACAAGGCCAAGCTCCGCCGGATTCAGCATGTTTGCCTGAATCGCGCGGTCGCGCAGGTAAATATAAAGCTCCGTCATGGTTGCGTTGAAGTAAGGAATGACGAACAGAATCCCAACCCCTAAGCAAAGCGCGCCGAGCAGGAACCAGCCGAGGAAGGAAAACTCCAGGACAAGGATGTTCCATTTTTCCCCGTAGGTCATCATGCGGCTGATTTCCCGCGCGCGGCTCCCCGGAAGGGACGGATTGTCCGCCAGCAGGAAGGGGACCATGGTGTATTCCAAAGCCTTTATAATCCCCGGGATTACCAGCAGAAGGGACCACAGGCCGATTAAAAGGTTTGTAACAAACATGGCGCCTACGCCGTTTAAATAATTTAATTGGAAACCGCTGAAAACCGTTCCGAAATCCGTTACGCCAAAATGATTGTGCAGAAAAAACCGGCAGGTACCGATCACAAAAGGCATGGAAACGAAAATCATGAGAAGAATATCCCCGTAGGGCGGTAAAGTCCAAGCCATATGGATTCTCTTTGTCAGCAAGCTGTACCCGCCGCCGAGCAGGCTCGTCAGCAGAGAAACAGCGAAAGCCACCCAATAACGCCCGGTAAGCGCAATTTTTGCGTTCGATTTTAGAATGGTTCTATCCCACATAGAAATCCCCCTGTAAAAATTATCCGTTTGTATAGCAATTGTCAGATCTATATCTATATTCAAAGTTTTCTGATTTGAGCCCGAAAAGCCAAAATCATAATTAAGATAGGAAAGGTGCTCCGCCGGCATGGGCGCATGGGTCAAAAATTCCGCCGCCCCGTTCCCGGACGCCCAGGCGAAACCCCTAACCGGGGCTTCGCCAACCGGTGCCTGAAAACGGAAACGGCGGATACCGTTCTTTTGATTATATGAATGCCCGGCGCGGATTAGTCGATCGGATCGTCATTCCACGCATACATTTTGCGAAGTTCCTTGCCGACTTCCTCAAGCTGATGGCTTGCGGCAATGCGGCGGCATGCGTTGAAGTGCGCGCGGCCGTTCTTGTTTTCGGCAATCCACTTGCTGGCAAAGGTACCGTCCTGAATTTCGGAGAGGACTTTCTTCATTTCCTTCTTTGTTTCTTCCGTAATCAGGCGCTTGCCGGTTTCGTAATCGCCGAATTCCGCGGTGTCGCTGATGGAGTAGCGCATGAGGGAGAAGCCGCCCCTGTAGATCAGGTCTACGATCAGCTTCATTTCATGGATGCACTCGAAATAGGCGTTTTCCGGTGCGTAGCCTGCTTCGACCAGCGTTTCAAAGCCGGCCTGCATCAGGGCGGTTACACCGCCGCAAAGCACGCACTGTTCGCCGAACAGGTCGGTTTCGGTTTCAATCTTGAAGGTGGTTTCCATAACGGCGGCTCTAGCGGCGCCGAGTCCGGCGGCGTAGGCAAGGCCGATGTCGTGCGCGTGGCCGGTGTAGTCCTGCGCAACGGCGATCAGGCACGGAACGCCTTTTCCAGCGGTGTATTCGCTGCGAACGGTGTGGCCCGGCCCCTTTGGCGCAATCATAAATACGTCGACATCCTTCGGCGGCTTAATCTGGCCGTAATGGATGTTGAAGCCATGCGCGAAAGCGATTGCCTTTCCTTCCGTAAGGTTGGGGGCAATGTCTTTTTTATACATATCGGCCTGACGCTCGTCCGGAATCAAAATCATAATAATATCGGCGGCCTTCGTCGCTTCGGCGACGCTGAGAACCTTTAAGCCGGCGGCTTCTGCTTTTTCCTTGCTCTTGCTGCCTTCGTAAAGGCCGACAATTACGTTTACACCGCTGTCGCGCAGGTTCAGCGCATGGGCGTGGCCCTGGCTGCCATAGCCGATAATCGCAACGGTCTTCCCTTTAAGCAAATTGATGTCGCAATCTGCCTGGTAATAGATTTTTGGCATTTCTAATTCCTCCTGGCCTTACGGCAAAATATTAACGAAATACTTAAGCGTATGCTTAAGCATTGGTTGGCGGTTTATGAATTTTTCTTTTTGGTGATGGTGGCGCCTTTTTCAATGGCGAGCGTGCCGGCACGGACGATTTCCTTAATGCCGTACGGCCTTAAAAGGCTGATGAGCGTCTGGGTGCGTTCGTCATTGTCGCACAGGCGGAGCGTCAGCGAAGTGGTGGCAACGTCGACAATCTGCGCCTGCATCAGCTCGGCGATTTTCATAATTTCCGCGCGTTGCTTGGTGTTGCAGCTTACCTTAATCAGCGAAAGCTCGCAGCTTATGAAGCGGCCGGGTTCCAGAACCTTCACCTTAATAACGGGAATCAGCTTGTTGAGCTGCTTTTCCACCTGCTCCACAAGGTATTCGTCGCCGTTCACCACAATGGTGATGCGGGAAATGGTGGGGTCCTCCGTAATCCCGACAGCGAGGCTGTCGATGTTGAAGCCGCGGCGGGAAAACAGGCCGGAAACCTTGGAAAGGACGCCCGGCTTGTTTTCGACTAAAACGGAAAGTGTATATTTCATTCAGCCGCCTCCTATATTGTCGGTGCGCCCGGGTCCACCCGGCACACCAGTATAAACGCTTTGTCGGATTTGAGCATTTCCGCCGCAAGCTGTTCGGCTTCTTCGTTGGAGGAAGCAAGCGCACAGCGGATTCCGTAGGCTTCCGCCAGCTTCACAAAGTCCGGATTGCCCTCCAGGACCGTCAGCGCGTAGCGGCTGCCGTACTTTTTGTCCTGAATTTCGCGGACCATGCCCAAACGGTCGTTCTGCATCAGGATGATTTTTATATTAACGCCGTACTGGCAGATGGTGCCAAGCTCGCACATCGCCATCTGGAAGGAGCCGTCGCCGCAGATGCACAGAACCTGCCGGTGCGGCTTCGCCAGCTTTGCGCCGATGGCGGCGGGAAGCGCGTAGCCCATGGTGCCGAGCCCGCCCGAAGTGAGGAAACGGCCTTCCTTTACGTTGAAATTGCGGGCGGCCCAAATCTGGTTCTGTCCCACGTCGGCGGTCAGAATCGCATCTTCCTCCATCCTGGCGGAAAGCGAACGCATGAAGGAGCGCGGCTCCACAAAGCCGCTTTGGTTGTCCGGTTCGCCGACTGGCTTGTATTCGTCTTTATAGCGCAGGACGGTGTCAATCCATTCCTGCGGGACGGAAACATTGGACTGCTCGGCAAAATCGCGGAGCACCAGCCGGATATCGCCCACAATCGGGATATGGGCGGTCATATTCTTGCCGATTTCGGCAGGATCAATATCAATATGGATGATTTTTGCCTTTTCCGCCATTTGTTCCGGAGCGGAAACCGCCCGGTCGCCCACCCGCGCACCGCAGAGAATCACAAGGGCGGCTTCGCTTACGGCGCGGTTTGCGTTTTTGTGCCCGTGCATGCCGATCATGCCGAGATACAGCCGGCTGTCCATCGGGACCACGCCAATGCCCATCATGGTGGAAACGACGGGGATACCGCTTTTTTCCGCGAACGCGACCAGCTCATTGCGCGCGCCCGCCAGCACGACGCCGCCCCCGCAGACCAGAACCGGGCGCTTTGCTTCCTGCATGGCGGCAAGCGCCTTTTTAATCTGCATGGCGTGTCCCTGCGTGCGCGGCTTGTAGCCGATAATCTCCGCGCGCTGGGGATAGACAAATTCCGGGACTTCGGCAAGCTGAATATCAACCGGAACGTCGATCAGCACCGGCCCGGGGCGCCCGGTGGAGGCAATATGGAACGCTTCTTTGAAAATCCGCGGCAGGTCCGCGGCATTTTTTACCAGATAGGAATGTTTGGTAAACGGCTCGCATGCGCCGGTGATGTCCGCTTCCTGAAACACGTCGCGGCCAAGCAGTTCGGAACTGACCTGACCGGTAATGGCAATCAGGGGGACGGAGTCCATGTACGCCGTAGCAATACCGGTAATCATGTTGGTGGCGCCGGGGCCGCTTGTCGCAATGCAGACGCCCGGTTTTCCGCTCGCCCTTGCGTAGCCGCTGGCTTCATGGGCGGCGTTCTGTTCCTCGCGCACCAAAATGTGCCGGATCGGTGAGCGGTATAGGTAGTCTAGGAAAGGGCAGATGGCCGCGCCGGGGTACCCGAACGCAA
>JAAYWU010000265.1 GCA_012516295.1 Clostridiales bacterium
GGGCAGCATCAGATGTGGGCAGCGCAGTTTTACCGCTTCCGCACGCCCCGGCATTTTATCAGCTCGGGCGGGCTGGGAACCATGGGGTACGGGCTTGGCGCGGCCATCGGCGCGCAGGTGGCTAACCCGGATCAGCGCGTAATCAATATTGCGGGCGACGGCAGCTTCCACATGAACTGCAATGAGCTGGCAACGCTGGCGCAGTATAATATCCCGGTCATTGAGCTGGTGTTCAATAATCACGTGCTCGGCATGGTCCGCCAGTGGCAGAAGCTGTTTTACCAAAACCGTTTTTCCCAAACCATGCTGGACAACGCCACGGATTTTGAAATGCTGGCCCAAGCGTTCGGCATAAAGGCGTTTACCATCAGCCGCCGGGAGGAAATCGAGCCGGTTCTGAAAGAGGCGCTGGCTTATCAGGGTCCGTCGCTGATCAACTGCCATATCAGCCCGGATATCAATGTGCTTCCCATGGTTCCGGCGGGCAGTTCCGTAGAAGAACCGATTCTGGAAATGTAAGGAGTGTGCAAGATGAGCTACAGCAATGAGAAAGAGTATGTTTTATCCGTGCTTGCAAAAAATACGCCGGGCGTACTGCTTCGGATTTCCGGATTATTCAGCCGCCGCTGCTACAATATTTTAAGTATCGTTGCGGCGCAAACCGAAAACACGGAATACTCCCGCATCCTGATTGTCGTATCGGGGGACGACAGAATTGTGCGCCAGGTAGATAAACAACTGTGCAAGCTGGTCGATATAGAAGAAGTAACGGTTTTGAACCGAGAGCAAGCTGTTGTGCGCGAGCATCTGTTGATCAAGGTGGCGCGCAATCAGCAAAACAGCGAAAAGCTGGTTAGCATTGCCAATGTGTTCCACGCCAATATTTTAAATGTCCAGGAGGATTCCATGATTATGGAACTGACAGGGGACGCGACAACCTTAAATTCCTTTATTGAACTGTACAATCCGTATCATGTGCTGCAAATTCTTCGCACCGGCTCAATGGCCATGATGAAGTAAAAAAATAAAAAGATTGGGGATATCAGCTTGCTTACATTAGATCAAGTTTATCATGCGGCCTATGTTTTAAAAGATGTTATTCGAGAAACGGCGCTGATTCATGCACCGCTTATCAACCCCGAAAGCCAGATTTACTTAAAAACTGAAAATCTTCAAATTACCGGTTCCTTCAAGGTGCGCGGAGCTTATTATAAAATCTCCCAGCTTTCAGAAGAGGAACAAGCCAAAGGCGTAATCGCCTGCTCCGCCGGAAACCATGCGCAGGGCGTGGCGCTTGCCGCGGCAAAAAGCGGGATTCAGTCGCTCATCTGCATCCCGGACAGCGCACCAATTTCCAAGGTGGAGGCTACGAAAAGCTACGGCGCGCAGGTCTGCCTTGTAAAGGGCGTGTACGACGACGCCTATCAGAAGGCATGCGACCTGCAAAAGGAAAGCGGCGCCACCTTCATTCACCCGTTCAACGACCAGCAGGTTATTGCCGGACAGGGAACAATCGGGCTGGAAATTCTGAACCAGCTTGCGGATGTGGACGCGGTGATCGTGCCCGTTGGCGGCGGCGGGCTGATTTCCGGCGTAGCCTTTGCCATAAAATCCCTGAATCCAAAATGCAAGGTCTATGGTGTGCAGGCCTGCGGCGCTCCAAGCATGGTGCAGGCTTTAGCCGACAAGAAGGTGGAAGCCCTTTCTAGTGTCTCGACCTTTGCGGACGGTATCGCAGTAAAATGCCCGGGCGATTTGACCTATGCCCTTTGCAGCAAATATGTCGATGAGGTTGTTACCGTTACGGAGGACGAAATTGCCACGGCGATCCTCACGCTGATTGAACAGCATAAGATGATTGCCGAGGGGGCCGGCGCGGTTTCCGTTGCGGCGGCCATGTTCAACAAGGTTGACGTTAAAGGGAAAAAAGTGGTATGCTTGCTTTCAGGCGGAAATATCGATGTGACCATTCTTTCCAGGGTTATCAGCCGCGGGCTTCTCAAGGCCGGGCGCTCCGGCGACCTTATTCTTTCGATGGTTGACAAACCGGGCCAGCTAAAGGAAGTTTCCTCCATTATTGCCGACCTGGGCGCGAATGTGGTAAGCGTTCACCATGACCGCAGCGGTGAAAAGACGGGTATTAACGACTGCTATCTGCATATTCGCATGGAAACGAGGAACCATGAACACCTGGCGCAAATCCGAAAAGCGATTATTGAAGCCGGATATCATATCATACAATCCAGCTGAGTATTCGCTAATTAAAATA
>JAAYWU010000266.1 GCA_012516295.1 Clostridiales bacterium
ATAAAAGGTCGAGCACAATATTAATGATGGTTGCGACCAACAAAAACAGCAGAGAAGTCCGGCTGTCACCGAGTCCCTGCAAAATGCCCGCGTTAATGTTGTATCCTAGGTTCCCGATTATACCGGCAAAGATCACGACCAAATACACTTTGGCCATTGCAAGTGTTCCGTCGTCGGGGACTTTCATTAATCTTAGAAGAGGCTCGCTGAATAAAATACCCATGATGGTCAGCGGAATTGTGCCGACCATCATGGCTATATAAATTGTATTGATTGTATTTTGAATATTTTCAAAGTCCTTCGCTCCGTAATACTGGGAAATCATAATGGTAGAGCCGATTCCAAGCCCAATAAACAGGGAACTCAGCATAAATATAATCGGGAAGCCGGTGCCGACAGCCGCCAGGGCTTTTTCCCCGACGAAATTGCCGACGACAATGCTGTCAACCATATTGTAAAGCTGTTCGAATACGTTTCCCAGCAAAAGCGGGATCGAAAACGAAAATAAAAGCTTATATGGATTTCCAAATGTCATATCCGTAGCACCGGATAATTTTTTCACAGAATGATACTCCTTTCGATTTACATACCTTCTTTCATAGCGGCAGCCATGCGAATTAATTCGACTGCCCCGCTGATTCCTGTTGCCGAGGAATCAACGGTAAGATGGTAGTTTTCAAGATTTCCCCATTTTTTGTTGGTATAAAAATTATAGTAGTTTGCACGCTGTTTGTCCATCTTTATAAGAATATCGGCCGCTTTTTCCGAATCGGCATGATATTCCTGCACAATCCTTTCCATACGGCTCAGCTTATCCGCATGGATAAACACATTGAATACGTGTTCCATATCTTTCAGCACATAATCGGCACACCGGCCGACGATAACGCAGGGGCCGGCACTCGCCGCCTTTTTCATAATATCCGCTTGAATAAAAAACAACATGTCGTTTATTGGCATGCCGCCGATGGGGGAAACAGTACTTGCAAAAGGGAAACTGCCCATCAGAAGGGAATACAACAGACTTCCGGCGGCTTTTTCGTCCGCCTTTTCGAATACGGTTTCACTAATTCCGCTTTCTTTTGCGGCCAGAGCGATTAATTCTTTGTCATAAAAAGGAATGTTCAGTTCTTCTGCCAGCTTTTGGCCAATTTCGCGGCCGCCGCTGCCGTATTGCCGTGCGATTGTGAAAATTGTTCTGGATTTCATTGTGATCCCCCGCTTTCATTTATTTTGTACTGTGCTGCTGCCCGAAGCCGCGCTGCTTGCTGCTGTGATGCTGGTACCTGTGCTGGAAACAGCACCGCTTGATGCGCCGGATGCTGTGGAAGAGCTGCTCGGAGCAGCCGCATTGCCTGCTGTGGAACTGGTCCCATTTTTGTTGGGAGGATTCTTGACGATGGTGATTTCTACACGACGGTTTTTTGCCCGGCCTTCCGGCGTAAGATTGGAAGCAATCGGGGAGAAGTGGGCAAATCCCTGAATGGACAGCTTATCTTGCTGAAGTCCGTAGCTAACAAAGTAATTCATTACGGTGATGGCGCGTTCTGTCGACAATCTCCAGGACACCTGGTCGCTGGCTACGGTATGCTCACCGACATCGGCGGTATGGCCGCTGATCGTAATATAATCCACATGGTCGTAAACTTTGTCAATCGCTTTTTCAATCTCCAGCAGAACCGGTTCGCTTGAAGGCAGCATGGAAGGGCTGTCCGGCTTAAACATCAGCGTATCCTTTAAATGAATTTTAACATATGTATCGGAATTAACAAGCCCTACGGAATTTTCAAGGTGGTTTTTATCCACATAATCCTGAAGGATATTGTAAACCTCATCAAGCGCGTCCACGCTGACTGCGGTACCTTTTCCGGAACCTTGCTGGCCGGTCCCGGTTCCATTTCCGGTGCCCGTCCCCGTGCCGGTTCCCTTTGCGTTGTTTAAACTGCTTGCAGCACCCATGTTAGTACCGAAATTTTCCGCCATCTGCGCTACTTTTTTTGCGTCGATGGTACTCATGGAATAAAGAATAATAAACAGAGCAAGCAGGAGAGTGATCATATCAGAATAGGTAAGGAGCCATCTTTCGCTGTTTTCTTCCGCTTCCGGCTCTTGTTTTCGCTTTTTAGCCATGAATTCCCCTCCAGATTATTTTTGAATTCCTTCTTTATACAGCTTGTCGCCTTTCGGAAATGCCTGATAGTATGAGGAAAGCTTGTTTTCGATGCCGCGCGATGCTTCGCCGCGGGCGATCATGCAGATTCCTTCCATCATCATTTCCCGGATAATCAGCTGGCGCTTCAACGTGTTTTTCAAACGGCTGGCAAACGGCATATAAATCAGGTTTGCGAAAACAACGCCGTATAATGTAGCAATAAACGCAACACCAATCGAGGCAACCAGCTGTTCCGCGTCCGTCATGTGGGACAGAACCTGTACCAGTCCCATAACCGTACCGATAACGCCAAGGGTGGGCGAATAACCGGCAGCGCTGACCCAAACAGAAACCTCGATTTGCTTTTTCGCGTTATACGTGCTGATGTTGGATTCCAGCGCTTCGTGGATTTCGTCGGCGCTTTTCATATCCAGCGCAAGAACCATGCCCTCTTTTAATACGGTGTATTCATCCTTGTCCAGATCGGGGTCGTTAATTAATTCCTGTAATTTCAAAATACCGCCCTGCCGGCAGGTATCCGCCATGCTCGTTATTTTTTGGATAACTTCGGTTGGATTGCCGGAAGATTTATTTGAAAAGGTTCCGAGAACCGCTTTAAAAGAAGCAGCAAGATCCGAAAGATTATAGGATAAGATGGTTGCACCTGCTGTCCCGCCGAAAACAATTAAGGCCGGGCTGAGCAAAAACAGGGAAGCCAAAACGCCATGTTCCAATGTATAACCTACAATCAGACATCCGAAAGCTACGACAAGTCCTAAGATTACTGAAATATCCACAAACATACCTCCGATATTG
>JAAYWU010000267.1 GCA_012516295.1 Clostridiales bacterium
CCCATATTCTTAAGCCCGGTCAGCACGATGTCGATATCATCCAAATTATTGAACTGCCCGTAAAGGGTCGGCGCGGGCAGGGCAATTTTATAAGCATAGTCCCCCAAATCATGTCCAGGCTGTCGGACTTTGCTTTTTTCGCGTGATGCGGGCAGACGCGAATGCATTCGCCGCAGTCGATGCACCGTTCCGATATAATTTTCGCCTTGCCCGCGCGCACGCGGATCGCCTCCGTCGGACAGCGTTTAATGCAGGTCGTGCAGCCCATGCATTTTTCTTTGGCCAAAGTTACAGAGTGAAAAAACTGGTTCACGTCGTCACCTCTTTGCATACACCGTCATATGAAGAGTAGTACCCATTCCCACTTGGCTGGAGATTTCCATGACGTCGGTGGATTTTTTTATATTCGGCAGGCCCATGCCCGCACCAAAGCCCAACGCGCGCACTTTATCGGGCGCGGTGGAGTATCCCTCCTGCATGGCAAGTGCAACGTCCTTAATCCCAGGGCCGTTGTCGGAAAGAACCATTTCAATTTTTTCCGGGCTGATTTCTACGTGCGCCTTCCCGCCGCCCGCGTGAATGACCATGTTAATTTCCCCCTCATACATGGCAATCGCAACACGGCGGATCGCGTCCGAATCGTATCCGATTTTCTTAAGCTTGTGCTTTACGTCGCTGGACGCTTCCCCCGCGCGGGTAAAGTCGTCGCCCGGCACTATGTAGTCGATAGATAAGGTATTGCTCAACTCCTGTCGCCCCCGCTCAAGCCATGGCTGTACAGAAGCCCGCAGGCCGTGAACAGCCGGTGCTGCGTTTTCAGAATCGTAATCTCCTTTTGTTTGGCAAGCGCGACCACTTCTTCGGCCGGCTCTTTGCCGCGCACAAAAATGATACAGCGCATATCCATCATTTCCGCCGTGCGCACAACCTGCGGATTGTTCAGCCCGGTAAGAAGTACGGACTGGTCCTTAACAAAGGCAAGCACGTCGCTCATCATATCGCTGCCACAGGCGGTTTTCACTTCGGCGTTCAGATCCCCGGCTGTAACAATTTCCGCGTTCAGGATGGAAGCCACATCATTGACCGTCATTTATATCGCCTCATTCGAATTAAAAAATATACAATTTTTCCTTTTATTCATGCAAAATTCTATCTACATTATAGCATAAAACCGCTCCTTGGCAATAAGGGAATATTTAGCCCGGAAAATGCCGCCGTGATGCGGATTATTTTATGAAAAATGCCGCATTGACTTTAAATAACTAAATCAATATAATATTTAATTATATTCAGTAAATTATGGGAAAACCATAAAATAATTTTGGAGGTAGCGCTAAATGAAACGTGTTTACAACTTTTCCGCAGGACACTCAATGATGCCTGAACCGGTGCTGAAACGTGCAGCGGCCGAAATGCTCGATTACCAGGGCAGCGGCCAGTCTGTAATGGAGATGTCCCACCGATCTAAAATCTTCGAGGGAATCATCAATTCAGCGGAGAGTTTACTTCGCGAAGTGATGAATATACCGGATAATTATAAAGTATTATTTTTGAAGGGCGGCGCTTCCTCTCAATTCGCAATGGTGCCGCTGAATCTGATGACAAAAAACAAAAAGGCCGATTTTGTTCTGACCGGCCAGTGGGCAACAAAGGCCTATAAGGAAGCTGCCCGGTACGGAACGGCAAACGTGGTTGCCTCTTCCCAGGACAAAACATTCAGCTATATTCCCGACCTTGACCCTCAAACTTTCTCTAAGGACGCGGATTATTTTTATATCTGCATGAACAATACCATTTACGGCACGAAATACCATACCCTGCCGGAAACGGGCGACGTTCCGCTGGTTGCGGATATTTCTTCCTGCATTCTGAGCGAGCCGATTGACGTGAGCAAATTTGCGCTGCTCTTCGCCGGCGCGCAGAAAAACATGGCTCCGGCCGGCCTGACCGTGGTCATCATCCGCGAGGATATGATCGGCCATGCTATGGATACCACTCCCACCATGTTCAACTACCAGACACACGCGGACAATAACTCCATGTTCAACACTCCGCCCTGTTATTCCATTTATATGTGCATGCTGGTGCTGGATTGGCTGAAAAACACCATCGGTGGGCTTGAGGAAATGAAGAAAATCAACGAGAAAAAGGCCGGCATCCTTTACAATTTCCTCGACAATTCCAAGCTCTTTAAAGGCACGGTCGTGCCGAAGGACCGTTCGCTGATGAACATTCCGTTTGTCACCGGCAGCAAGGAGCTTGACGCGAAATTTGTCAAAGAAGCAGAAGAACACGGCTTTGTAAATATCAAAGGACACCGTTCCGTCGGCGGCATGCGTGCTTCCATTTACAATGCAATGCCCGTCGAGGGTGTTGAAAAGCTCGTGGACTTCATGGCTGCGTTCGAAAAGAAGAACGGTTAAGCATATCCATAGATTTCAAGTATGAAGGTGAATTGATTTGTTCCGTATAAAATATTTAAATAAAATTTCGCCGGTTGGGACCAGCCGTTTCGACGCGAACTACGAATGCGGCGAAGCGGTGGAAAATCCGGATGCAATCATGGTCCGCTCGGCTTCCATGCATGAAATGGAACTGCCGAAAAATCTGCTTGCGATTGCAAGGGCGGGCGCGGGCGTCAACAATATCCCGCTTGAAAAATGCAGCGAGAAGGGGATCGTTGTGTTCAACACCCCCGGCGCAAACGCAAACGCCGTCAAAGAACTGGTAATTGCTGCATTGCTGCTCTCTTCCCGCAAAATCATCCCCGCCATTGAGTGGGCAAAGACCTTAAAGGGCAAAGGCTGCGAAGTCGGAAAGCTGGTCGAAAAGGGCAAGGG
>JAAYWU010000268.1 GCA_012516295.1 Clostridiales bacterium
AAATGAAGATATGCAGGTTATCAGCCCGTACATGGTGAATGGAAAACTGACGGGAAAAGAGAAAGATTATACGATTGAGTTACTGAAAATGCTCACCTCGAAAGATGCCGCGAAACGCTTTGCGGAAGAAGCTTCTTTCCTGATTCCAAGAACGGATGTTGATATTGATACCCAAAAGGTAAATCCGCTGCTCCTGGATAACATAGAGCTGGGTAAAACTTCCACGGGTATTGCCGTCGACGTTTTTGACTTTGATCCGCTTGCATCCATGCAGGATACAACAAGAAATGCAATTGTAAGTATGCTGGTTGGAAGTTCTCCTGAACAGGCGGCACAGCAAATTCAGTCTGAAATTGACAAATCGAAATAAGCAGCCTGTAATGTTTTAAAGCAGAATTCCAGAGATGAAAATCTCTGGAATTCCCTTTATGGGAGGAATGAAGATGATTTATTTAAAATCGAGAAAAGATAAGTTTAAAATCTTTTTGTTTATCTTGCCAGCGCTTGTGCTCTATGTTTTATTCCAGATTGTTCCTATGATAGGCGCTTTTTACTTTTCCGTTGCGGACTGGAAAGGAATAGCGGGCACCTCGATTAAAATGGTTGGCTTAAAAAATTACATAACCGTTTTCAAAGACCCGGGATTCCTGATTTCCTTGAAGAATATGGGAAAAATGGTCTTTTTCAGCGTGCTTTTTCACACCCCGATTGCCCTTCTGCTCGCAGTTGCAATCAACACAAAATGCAGGGGATACCGCTTTTTTAAGGCTGTTTATTTTGTTCCAACCGTATTCCCGCTTACAGCGGTCGGTCTGTTGTGGTACTTTATTTTTATGCCTAACGGCTCTTTTAACGCACTTTTGACGAACTTGGGGCTTACCAACCTTGTTACCCCCTGGCTTATTAACACTTCGACAGCAATGAATACGATTATATTCGTTAACATATGGGCTGGAATCGGTTATTATATGGTTATTTTAATAGCAGGGCTGACGACGATTCCGGATGATATTTATGAGGCGGCTCAAATCGACGGTGTTACTACTGCGCAAAAATTCTTTCTCATTACGGTTCCCATGCTGAAACCGATTATCAGCCTGTGTATCGTAATGGATATTATTGGAACGGTTAAGGGGTTCGACCTGATCTTCGTCATGACAGAGGGCGGTCCGAACGGCCTGACGAATCTGCCGACGACCCTGATGTATTATGAAGCCTTCCGTTACGACCATTACGGAATCGGTAGTGCGATCGGCATTATCATCTTTTTAATCGCACTGGTTCTGACGGTTGGCAGCGAATATTTAACCAGCCGGACAGAGAATTGATGGGAGGTTAAAAAATGAATAAAAATTATAAAGGCAGAAAAGCGCTGGGAAAAGCCGGTCTGTTTACTTTTTTAATTGCCATGGCGCTGATGTTTATTTGCCCGATGGTCTTTACCGTACTGTCCTCTTTTAAGGACAACACCGAGATTTTCAGCGATCCCTTTGCCCTGCCAAAAACATTCCGCTTCAACAATTACGTGGAAGCGTGGAACGGCGCGAATATGAGTACCTACTTCATAAACAGCCTGCTCATTTCGATTGCTACGGTTGTGATTTTGGCGGTGGTGTCCTCCATGGCGGCATATGCGCTTTCCCGTTTCAATTTAAAATGCGGAAAAGCCCTGACAATCTTTTTCCTCGCCGGCATGATGATCCCGGTTCACACCATACTTGTGCCGGTTGCCTACATGATCGGCAAGTTCAACTTAAAAAACAACCTTGTCGCGTTGGTGCTGATTTATGTTGCTTTTTCCCTTTCGTTCAGCATCTACGTTCTTCAACGTTTTATGAAAGGAATCAACCGCTCCCTTGAGGAAGCGGCGATTATAGACGGAGCCGGATATTTTCAGATTTATACCCGTATCGTGCTTCCGCTGACGGTTCCGGCAA
>JAAYWU010000269.1 GCA_012516295.1 Clostridiales bacterium
ATGGAAAGCCTGACGCCGGCGCAGATGGTCATTAAGATTGGCGACGAGGAACTGACCGCGCTGATGGGCGGGAGCAACGCGAAGATTGCCAGCCCTTCTTCTCCGCCGACCATCCTCATGCTCTGCGGCCTGCAGGGCTCCGGTAAAACCACCCACGCGGGCAAGCTTGCGGTCATGCTGAAAAAGAAAGGGCACCGCCCCCTCCTTGTCGCGTGCGATATTTACCGCCCCGCGGCAATCAAACAGCTGCAGGTTGTCGGTGAAAAGGCGGGTGTTCCCGTTTTTGAAATGGGAACCGAGAAACCGGTGGAAATCTGCAAAGCCGCCATACGCCACGCAAAGGATTACGGAAACGATATGGTGTTGATCGATACCGCCGGCCGTTTACAGATTGACGAAGTATTGATGAACGAACTGAAAGATATCAAGAGTACGATTTCTCCGCATGAAATCCTGCTGGTGGTGGACTCCATGACCGGGCAGGAAGCGGTCAATGTTGCGAAAACCTTTGACGAGATGCTGGATATCACCGGTGTTATCCTGACAAAGCTGGACGGCGACACCCGCGGCGGCGCGGCGCTTTCCGTACGCGCTGTGACAGGGAAGCCGATTAAATTTGTTGGTACCGGCGAAAAATTGCAGGATCTGGAGGTGTTCCACCCCGACCGCATGGCTTCGCGAATCCTTGGCATGGGCGATGTCCTGTCCCTGATTGAGGACGCGCAGAGCAAGCTGGACCAGAAGGCCGCGGAGAAAACGGCCCAGAAGCTGATGCAGAACAAGTTTGACTTCAACGATTTGCTGGATCAGCTTATGCAGGTAAAAAAGATGGGACCGTTAAAAAATGTGCTTTCCAAGCTGCCGGGAATGGAAAAGCAGTTGAAGGATGTGGATATTGACGACCGGGAAATGGACCGTATCGCTGCCATTATCCTTTCCATGACGCCGGAGGAGCGCAGTAAGCCCTCGATTATCAATCCTTCCCGGAAAAGGCGCGTGGCCGCCGGAAGCGGTATGAAGGTGGAGGACGTTAACCGCCTTTTGAAGCAGCTTGAGCAGATGCAGAAGCTGATGAAGCAGCTGAAAGGCCGCGGCAGACGCCGGTTTCCCGGAATGGGTATGCCGTTTTAAACTGAATTCATCCAAGAAGGAATTTTTGGTGAAGATATTTTTATCAATTCATGGAGGTGAAACATTATGTCCGTTAAGATCAGATTACGCAGAATGGGTGCAAAGAAAGCTCCTTTCTATCGCATAGTTGTTGCAGATTCCCGTTTCCCGCGCGACGGTCGTTTTATCGAGGAAATCGGTTATTACAATCCGTTGGAGCAGCCTGTTGTTGTAAAGGTTGACGCTGAAAAGGCGAAAAAATGGATTGCAAACGGCGCGCAGCCAACAGATACCGTAAAAGCTCTTTTAAAGAGCAACGGTGTACTGTAATCGCGGAGGGTTAATCATGAAAGAACTGCTGATTACAATCGCACAGGGTCTTGTCGAAAATCCGTCTGCCGTCAGTGTGGACGTTGACGAACCCAATGAGGATGGTACCGTTGTTTATCACCTCCATGTTGCCGAAGACGACATGGGCAGGGTAATCGGGAAGCAGGGGCGCATTGCCAAGGCGATCCGTACGGTTATGCGCGCTGCCGCAACCCGTAACAACAGTAAGGTATCCGTAGAGATTGACTAAGTATGAAACAGGGCTGCAACCGCTTTTTCGTTGCGGCCCCGCTTTGTAGGAATTGAAACCTTAGAAATTATGGCAGAGTAGAATTTTGAGCGTTAAGTGCCGTCTGAACGGGGAGTTGTCAGGCGGACGAAAAGGAAACTTGCGGTTCAAAATTCGCATCCCGCTGCTGCATACTTTGAGGGAAAGCCTCTTTTATGTAGCAGAAAAAACATGAAGGAGGCTTTTTTAATGTATACTTTTTTTCAGTCTGTAAAACAATCCGCTGAAGAGTTAAAAAAGACGTCAACCATTGCAGTCTGCGGCTTGCTGATTGCTTTAAATGTGGTGCTCGGCCTTTTTTCCATTGTCATATCCAATGTGCTGCAGATTCGCTTTTCATTTCTCGCAATTGCGATGTCGGGCGTTCTTTACGGCCCGTTGGTGGGCGGTATTGTCGGTGCCGTGAGTGATCTGGTGAATTTTGTTGTCCGTCCGACCGGGCCGTTTATCCCGGGTTTCACCCTGGATGCGTTTTTAACCGGATTTCTCTATGCGCTGGTTCTCTATAAAAAGAAGATAACCATATGGCGGGTTTTCGCCGCGAAGGCGGTTGTAATGCTTGTGGTTGATATTTTCTTTAATACAATTTGGCTTTCGCTCGCGTACGGGCAGGCTTTTTATGCTATTATTTCCGCGCGAATTATAAAAAATCTGATTATGCTTCCGATTAATACCGGTATGCTGTATGTCATGATTCGCTTTATTGAAAAAGTTCCGAGCTTTCGCTTCGGAAAGCAGAGGAGATAACGGCGGATCGGCATAAACAGGCAATAGAATTATGGAGGTCATTATGCTGCATCAGTTTTTAGAAGCGGGAAAGGTCGTGGGCACCCATGGCCTTCACGGCGAACTCCGTGTCGACCCCTGGTGCGATTCCGCCGCGTTTTTGACGGGGTTTAAAAGGCTGTATTGGGATAAGGGCGCAAAGGAAGAACTTGTCGAATCTTCACGCGTGCATAAAAATCAGCTTTTGCTGAAGCTTAAAGGGATTGATACCGTCGAACAGGGCGATACGCTGCGCGGAAAGGTGCTTTATATCCGCCGCGAGGATGCGAAGCTGGATGAGGGCTCTTATTTTATGCAGGACCTGATCGGCATGGATGTGTATGATGCCGATACCTTTATTTACTACGGTACGCTGACCGATATTCTTCAAACCGGTGCGAACGATGTCTATCAGATTACATCGGTAGATAAGAAGAATTATTTGATTCCCGCCATACCGGATGTAATCATTCAAGTTAATTTAGAAAGCGGCAAAATGCAAATTCGGCCGCTTAAGGGGATTTTTGACGATGCGGATTGACTTTCTAACTCTTTTTCCCGACATGTGCGAAGCGGTAATGTCTGAAAGCATTATCGGACGTGCCCGTAAAAAAGGCGCAATCGAAGTGTACTGCCACCAAATCCGCGATTTCGCATATGATAAGCATAAACGGGTCGATGATGCCCCCTTCGGCGGCGGAAAGGGGATGCTCCTGATGGCGGAGCCGATCGCCCTTTGTATTGATGACCTGATTGAAAAGCTGGGAGAAAAACCGCACTTGGTGTATATGTCTCCGCAGGGAAAAACCCTGACGCAGCAGCGGGTAAGGGAATTGGCGGAATACCCGAACCTTGCTTTGCTTTGCGGGCATTATGAAGGCATAGTCGAACGCATTATTGACCAGTATGTGGATGAAGAAATTTCGATTGGGGATTATGTTGTCACCGGCGGCGAGCGTCCGGCGCTCGTTCTGGCGGACGCGGTCTGCCGCATGATTGACGGGGTGCTTTCGGATGCGGAATGTTATCAGGAAGAAAGCCATTTCCATTCGCTTTTGGAATACCCGCAGTATACCCGGCCGGCTGTGTGGAGAGG
>JAAYWU010000270.1 GCA_012516295.1 Clostridiales bacterium
AAATTCACCGTTAATATAAGGCTTTAGTTTTTTAACTTCGCTCATTACATAGCTCCTCCTTCAAAATGATTAAGTTTTGAGTATGTTGATAACTTTTAGGTTCATTATAGCCTGCCACAAACCAAAAGTCAAGAATTATTCAAAACTTATTCACTTTCTTTGAGAGCTTTGTTGAAAAAAGCAGAAATAGGACAATGATTACAATATCAAAAAAAATCGAAAGCTACTTTGCGATGAGAATCTTTCCGCCGTGCTCCTCAATATAATCGCAGATATCTTTCGGCGGGTATTCGTCGGTGATTAGCGTATTGATTTTGCTGAGGTTGCAGTACGTAATCAGGGACACCACCCCGCACTTGCTGCGGTCCGCCAACAGGAATACCTGCTGGCTGCGCTGCACGGCCATGCGCTTGATATCCGATTCCAGCGGGGAGGAATTCGTGCAGCCGCTGGCGATGGAAAATCCGGTGGCCGCCATAAATGCCTTGCTGATGTTGTAGTTTTGCAGAACCTGCGCGGCGCTGGAGCCGGTAAAGGACAGCGTTTTCCGGTTCAGCGTGCCGGACAGCGAGATAATGTTCAGATTGTTGTAGGGGATTGCTTGAATGATAATTTCGACATTATTCGTCAGAATGGTTACTTCCTTCTTGGTTCCGATATGCTCGATGATCGGGAGGGTGGTTGTGCCGGAGTCAATGAAGATAATGTCCTTGTCTTCCACCAGTTCGGCGGCAGCCGCTGCGATCCGCTCTTTTACTTGCTGGTTGGATATGTTTCTTTCTTCGAAAGGAGTAAGCTCCTTTTCCGGGAGCACGGTAACGCCCCCGTAAATCTTTTTGATGTCGCCGTTTGCGAGGATTTCGTTCAGATCTCTCCGGATTGTGCTCTTGGAAATCTTAAAATTGTTGCAGATTTGATCCAGCGTAACGGTTTTGTTTTCGTAAATGTATTCCTTTATTTCTTCTATCCTTTTTGATCTCATAGATATAGCTCCTTATGAAATGATGAAAAACAAAAGGCATCACAACGGTAATTCGGATATTACACGAACAGATTTCGTTCCTGCGAAATGAATATATCATTGTCTGTATTATAGTAAAGTTATTCAAATTTTGCAACAGTTTTTCAATTTAATATTCTGAACAATATCTTATAATCGAATAATGCGGAATTTATAAATCCTGAATTCTGAGATAAAATTTGAATATTTTGGCAAAATGTAATTAATAACAAGCGCGAAATACTAGACTATTGTCAGTTTTTGGAGCAAAATTATTCTTCTGTGTGTTTTTTGCACAAAAAAATAAAATATTTTAAAAATAACTATTGAAAAATTCAAAAGCATATGATAACATATAGTCAAAACTTGACCAAAACGTTACAGAGAGAAGGACGAACATGTCTATCTGCTATATGAAAGAGCTTTTAAAAGAAGCCGAGAAACAGGGCAGGGCGGTCGGGGCCTTCAGCGTGGGAAACATGGAAATGATCCTCGGCGCGGTAAAAGCTGCGGAAGAGCTTAACACGCCGATCATTCTGCAGATTGCCGAAGTGCGGCTGCCGCACTCCCCGCTGCAACTGATGGGGCCGATGATGGTGAAAGCGGCAAAGGAATCGAAAGTGGATGTTGCGGTTCACCTGGACCACGGGTTGAACATAAGCACCGTAAAGCAGGCGCTTGATCTTGGCTTTACTTCCGTTATGTTTGATGGTTCACGGTATGACCTTGCGGAAAATATCCGGCTTACGGCGGAAGTTGCGGCAATGGCTTCCCGCACCTGGGCGACAACGGAAGCGGAACTCGGCGTGGTGGGCGGCAGCGAAGACGGCAGCGAGGACCATGAAATTGTCTGTACGGATCCGTTGGTGGCGAAACGCTTTGTAGGCGAAACCGGTGTGGACGCGCTTGCGGTTGCAATCGGCAATGCCCACGGGCATTACATGGCGGCACCGAAGCTGCGGTTTGACATTTTGAAACAGATAGCGGATGAGGTCGGGCTCCCGTTGGTTCTGCATGGCGGCACCGGTATCAGCCCCGAGGATTTCCGCAGATGCATTACCTTGGGAATACGGAAAATCAATATTGCGACGGCGAACTTTGACGCACTTACGGAAGAGGCCGGATTCTATTTCCAGGAACCGGGAACACCCAATTACTTTAAATTAAACGAAGCAATGGTGCGCGGCGTTTATAAAAATGTAAAACGGCACATTCAAATCTTTAATAATCAGGTGCCGCTTGATCAAATAGAAAACGCTTGAAAGGAACGGAGTTAAAGATGAAATACATAGAATTTGACGCGAACCGCAAGTTTGACCTGACTCTATTAGGAAGAGTCACGATTGATTTTAACCCTGTGGATTACTACATGACGCTGGCGGAAAGCACAACCTTTAAAAAATACCTTGGCGGCTCGCCCGCGAATATTGCGGTAGGACTTTCCCGCCTGGGTAAAAAATGCGGTTTCTTCGCTCGCGTTTCCGATGACCGGTTCGGCGATTTTGTAACCGAGTATTTCGAAAAAGAGGGAATCGACACTTCGAGAATCCGCCGCTGCGAGCACGGGGAGAAGCTGGGGCTTACCTTTACGGAAATCCTGAGCGAAACCAGCAGCAATATATTAATGTATCGCAACCAGATCGCGGACTTGCAGCTTCGCGTAGACGATATTGATGAGGAATACATAAAACAGAGCAAAGCCCTTTTAATTTCCGGAACCGCACTGGCGGCAAGCCCGTCCCGCGAAGCGGCACTAAAAGCGCTGTTCCTTGCAAAGAAAACCAATACTCCTATCATTTTCGATATTGACTACCGCCCTTACAACTGGGCATCGAAAGAGGATATGGGCATATACTATGCCTTTGTGGCAAAGCATGCGGATGTGATTCTGGGTTCCCGGGAAGAATATGATTTGACCGAGCAGTTGATTGAACCCGGCCGTACCGATCCGCAGACAGCGGATTACTGGCATAAGCAGGGCGCCAAAATCGTGGTTATCAAGCACGGAAAGGAAGGCTCCACCGCCTATACCTGCGATGGCCAGAATTTTACGATTAAACCATTCCCCATTAAGATGCTGAAGGGCTTCGGCGGCGGCGACGGTTATGCTTCCGCTTTCCTGTACGGGCTGCTGGAAGGCTGGGAGGTTATCGACTGCCTGGAATTCGGCAGCGCTTCGGCTTCCCTGCTGGTGGCAAGCCATTCCTGCGCCGACGATATGCCCAGCGTGGATAAAGTAAAGAATTATATTGCGGACTGCAAACAAAAATACGGCGAAATGATAGCACGAGCTTAACGAAATTCGGGAAGGAGCGTTATTATGGGCACGATCAGAATGACAATGGCACAAGCGCTTGTGCGTTTTCTGGACAACCAATACATCTGTGTAGACGGGAAGGAAATAAAATTCGTCGAGGGCGTTGCGACGATTTTCGGCCACGGCAATGTCTGCGGGCTGGGTCAGGCGCTTGACCAGAACCGCGGGGCTCTGAAATATTTCCAGGGCAAGAACGAACAGGGCATGGCCCACTTAGCTACTGCATTTGCAAGGCAGAACAACCGGAGGAAAATCATTGCATGCTCTTCCTCCATCGGCCCCGGTGCGGCCAATATGGTGACGGCCGCCGGCTGTGCGACCGTAAACAATATCCCGCTCCTTTTACTGCCCGGCGACACGTTTGCTACCCGGCAGCCGGACCCGGTATTGCAGCAGGTGGAGCAGCCGGGCAGCCTGACGGTGACAACCAACGATGCGTTTAAGGCTGTCTGCAAATACTGGGACAGAGTGCAGAGGCCGGAGCAGCTGATGACGGCAATGATCAACGCGATGCGCGTTCTGACGGACCCGGCGGAAACCGGTGCGGTCTGCATTGCCCTGCCCCAGGATGTTCAGGGCGAAAGCTACGACTATCCCGATTATTTCTTTAAGAAAAGAGTACACCGCATAACCCGCCCCATTCCATCAAGCGAGGAATTGCAGGATGTTGTGGAAGCGGTTGTAACCAGCAAAAAGCCTCTGGTTATCTGCGGCGGCGGCGTAAAATATTCGGAAGCCGGAAAAGCGCTTCTTGATTTCTGCGAAAACTTCAACATTCCGTTCGGTGAGACGCAGGCCGGCAAGAGCGCCTGCCCGTCCGGTTCGGAATATAACCTTGGCGGAATCGGCGTGACCGGCAATCTGGCGGCTAATCAGATCGCGGACAAAGCAGATTTGGTTATCGCGGTCGGTTCCCGTCTTTCCGACTTTACAAC
>JAAYWU010000271.1 GCA_012516295.1 Clostridiales bacterium
GCATAGGCTTTTTCAACGCGTTCCCAACGATTGTCGCGATCCATCGCGTAATAACGTCCCATTACGGTAGCAATTTTGCCAACGCCGATTTCCTTTAGCTTTTGCTCGCATTCTTCAACATAGCCCTTGCCGGAATCCGGCGGAACATCGCGGCCGTCGAGCAAAGCGTGCACAAATACTTTTTTGCAGCCGCGCCTTTTTGCGAGCTCGAGCAAAGCGTACAGGTGCGAATTGTGGCTGTGTACGCCGCCCGCGGAAAGCAGGCCGATTAAGTGCAAAGCGCCGTCATGGGTAAGAACATTGTCAACGGCGGATAACAACGCGGGATTTTCAAAGAAGTCGCCGTCTTCAATGGATTTTGTAATCCGGGTCAGCTCCTGATAGACAATCCGGCCCGCTCCGATGTTGGTGTGGCCAACTTCGGAGTTGCCCATCTGACCATCCGGCAGACCGACGTCCATGCCGGAAGCGCCGATTTGTGTGAGGGGATTGTTTGCAAAAAGACGGGCGATCTTGGGTTTATTGGCGGCCTTAATCGCGTTGCCGCTTTCCGGACCGATACCGAACCCGTCAAGGATCATCAGTATTAATGGTTTTTTCATATTTTTTAACCAGACCTGCCTTTCGGGAATTATTTACCTGCTTGCTGCCTTTACGATCTCTGCAAAATCAGCAGGCTTTAAGGAAGCGCCGCCGATCAGGCCGCCGTCAACGTCAGGCTGGTCAAGCAGTTCCGCCGCATTCTTCGCGTTCATGGAACCGCCGTACTGAATGGTGAATGCGTCTGCGCTTGCCGCGTCGTAGAGCTTTTTGATTGTTTCGCGAATAACCGAGCAAACTTCGTTCGCCTGCTGTGCGGTAGCGGTTTTGCCGGTTCCGATCGCCCAGATCGGCTCATAAGCAATAATAACTCTTTTCAGATCGTCCTTGGAAACGCCGCCGAGCGCAATCTTTGTCTGCATGGCGACAAGCTCCTCCGTAATGCCCTGCTCGCGCTGCTCAAGGGACTCGCCTACGCAGAGAATCACGGAAAGACCGCTGTCCAAAGCCGCGCGAAGGCGCTTATTAACGGTTACGTCGGTTTCACCGAAATATGTTCTGCGTTCGCTGTGGCCGATGATGACATACTGTACGCCCATGGAGGCAAGCATGTCCGCGGAAACCTCGCCGGTGAACGCGCCGCTCTTTTCCCAATGGCAGTTTTCTGCGCCAACGCCGATGTTGGAACCTTTTGTTGCTTCCAATGCCGCGGAAAGGTCCACATAGGGGGTGCAGACGATCACGTCGCAGTCCGCGTCCTTTACTAGGGGTTTGATTTCTTCAATCAGTTTGGTCGCCTCTGCCGGAGTTTTGTTCATTTTCCAGTTGCCGGCAATTACTGCTTTTCTAAGCTTCTTATTCATAATCCATTCTCCTTTGCTCGGCCTTGTCTGTAGCCTAAGAATAAATCGGTTTCGGTGAAAATTGCTGCCCGTATAAATATCCGGAAGGATTCCTGCGGTCACAATTTTGTACCGGAATCCGTGTAAGTTTATTATACAGGCAAGACCTGAAATCATAATTTTAATGCGGCAGCAGGGCTGCCGCATTTGTGTTCAAGGAATTATTTTTCGTTCAGGCATGCGATACCGGGCAATTCAAGGCCCTCAAGGAATTCAAGGGAAGCGCCGCCGCCGGTGGAAATATGGGTCATTTTATCCGCGAAGCCGAGCTTCTCAACCGCAGCAGCGGAGTCGCCGCCGCCGATAATGGAAATAGCGCCGCTGTCTGCGACCGCTTTTGCAACGGCAATTGTGCCGGCTGCAAAATTATCCCATTCGGAAACGCCCATCGGCCCGTTCCAGACAACCGTGCCGGAGCCTTTGATTGCATCGGCAAACAGAGCGGAGGTTTTCGGTCCGATGTCAAGGCCCATCCAGCCTTCCGGAATTTTATCAGAATCAACAACCTTGTGCTCTGCGTCCGCTTTATATTCGGTCGCGACAACGTTGTCGATCGGGATCAGGAATTTAACGCCCTTATCCTTGGCTTTCGCCATCATATCCTTTGCAAGTTCGACTTTGTCGCTCTCGCAGATGGAGGTTCCGATAGAGTAACCAAGCGCGTTCATGAAGGTGTAGGCCATGCCGCCGCCGATGATGAGGGTGTCGACCTTGTCGAGCAGGTTGGTGATAACGCCGATTTTATCGGAAACCTTTGCGCCGCCCAGAATAGCGGTGAACGGACGCTTCGGGTTGGTGAGCGCGCCGCCCATGATTGTGATTTCCTTCTGAATCAGGTAGCCGCACACAGCCGGCAGATATGCCGCAACGCCGGCGGTGGAGGCATGCGCGCGGTGCGCGGTGCCGAATGCATCGTTTACATAGATTTCAGCCAGAGAGGCAAGCTGCTTTGCAAATTCAGGATCGTTCTTTTCCTCTTCCTTGTGGAAGCGGACGTTTTCAATCATCTCGACTTCGCCGTCTTGCAGGGAAGCGGCAATGCTCTTTGCGCTGTCGCCGATAACGTCCGTTGCCATTTTGACTTCCTGTCCAAGCGCCTTAGAAAGGTATTTGCCGACAGGGGCAAGGGAAAATTTCATGTTGAACTCGCCCTTTGGACGGCCCAGGTGCGAGCAGAGGATTACTTTTGCCTTATGGTCTACCAGGTAACGGATGGTTTTCAGTGCTTCATCAATACGCTTTGAATCCGTGATATTTCCTTCCGCGTCGAAAGGTACATTGAAATCGCAGCGAACCAATACTTTTTTGCCCGCGACATCAATATCTTCCACGGTCTTTTTGTTAAGATAGTTCATGCTTACCGCTCCTTTATATTATGATTTCGGAAATTTCAAAACACTTTCGTTATTATACAATAATTTGTTAAAGATTTCAAGCAAATTGGGGCGTTTCAGACAAGTTTGTTAAAAAATAATCACCATTTATATTCCCGAAGCTGTCCTTTGCAAAGCAGATTCGGATATCCCCATTGCCGCAGCACCTCATAAACGCCGATCGCCACGGAATTCGATAAGTTTAAGCTCCGCGCGTCCGGGTTGTTCAACATGGGAATACGCACGCAGCGGTCGGGATTTTCATATAAAAGCTTTTCCGGCAATCCGGCGGTTTCTTTTCCGAAAAACAGGTAGCAGTTGTCGGGGTAGTGCATATCCGAGTGAATATGCGTTGCCTTTGTGGAAAAGAAAAAGAAATTGCCTGTATTTTGGCTGAAAAAATCGGAAAGGCTATCATAATAGGTAATATCGAGAAGGTGCCAGTAATCGAGCCCGGCGCGCTTTAGTTTTTTATCGTCAATTCGAAAGCCCATCGGCCCGACCAGATGAAGCCGGGCACCCGTTGCGGCGCAGGGGCGCGCCACGTTGCCGGTATTCTGCGGAATTTCCGGTTCAACCATTACGATGTTCAGTGTTGGCA
>JAAYWU010000272.1 GCA_012516295.1 Clostridiales bacterium
ATTCCGGGCCGGGCACCATCGCCCTTTTCTATCTTGGAAAGAACCGCGATTAAACAAGAAAGAAAAGAAAGCGAATGCAACAGTATAAAGGGAACGTAAGAAGGGCAAGTAGTCCAATTGGACTACTTGCCCCTTTCTTATATAAAATGATTTGCAGCAAGCGCTTTAATCGCGCCTCTGATTTTTACGGAAGTTCAGATAGTCCTGTAAAATAATCGTTGCGGCAACCGCATCCACTACCGCCTTGCGCTTCTTCCCGCGTGTGTCGGTATCGTTGAGAAAGCTGTGGGCCGTAATGGTGGTGCCGCGCTCGTCACGCATTTCAACCGGAACGGAAAACTGTGTTTTCAGCAGCTCGGCAAAGGCGCGGGCATTTTGGGCGCTCTCCCCCTCGCTGCCGTCCATATTCCGGGGCAGGCCCACCACAATACACTTCACATTTTCTTCTTTCGCGCGTGCAGCAATCGCCTGCGCAAGGCGTTCCCGGTTCCGCTCGCTGATCACGCCCGCGGGGGACGCCAGTATTTCGTTTTCATCGCAAATGGCGAGGCCCGTACGGGCAAGGCCCAAATCAACAGCCAGTATCTTCATGAATCCCTCCGCGCTGCGCATTTTTCGGGCTTTCTTTTCTTCCACCATGCGCCCTTTTCGTTTTGAAACGTTTCCGGCGGCAGATGGGACACGTCGTTCATCAGCACCACATTGCTGTGCATCTCGTCATCAAAATCAACGATGCTGACCGCCGTATTATACAAACCGGGGACTTCCCGCATTTCTTCAAGAGGCTTATTCAAGGCGTGGCACAAAAAGTTGCGGATTGCACAGCCGTGCGAAACACAGCAAACGGTTTTCCCCTTATTTTTCTGCACAATGCCGGTAACGGCTTTCCACATCCGGTCATACACCATGCTGGCAGGTTCACCGTTTGCCGGGCAAAAAGCGCCCGGGTCAGAGTACCATTTTTCGATTTCTTCGGGGTAGAGCTCCGCAAGCTCGCTCCAGGACTTGCCTTCAAAATCGCCGCCGTCCATTTCGCGGAGCATCGGCTCGATTTGAAGCGGCAGATTATGGTAACGGTTAATCGCTTCCGCAGTTTTGCGGGCACGCTTCAGATTACTCGCGTAGATTGCGTCAATCGGCGTATTGCGAAAACGAAGGGCCAAAAGCTCTAACTGCTCTTTTACGTGTCCGCTGATGTCGCAGTCCTTGCTTCCCTGAAACACGCCCAAGGTGTTACCTACTGCCTCACAGTGGCGTACCAAAATAATTCGCGTCATGAATAAACCTCCCATTCGTTCTAAGTCATTCGTCTATGAATCCGATTCGAATTTACCATAATTGAACCTGTCCGGTCAAGTCCGAAACCCTGCTTATCCGGTTGCGGTCAAAGTAGTCGTTCAGCCCGTCAAGAATCTTCACCGGGGAGTACGGATCCGAAAAAAGCACCGTGCCGATCTGCAGCGCCGAAGCGCCCGCCAGAAGCATTTCCACAGCGTCCTGCCATTTCGAAATGCCGCCCATGCCGACAATCGGAATTTTCACCCTGCGATACGCCTGGTTCACCATACGGACCGCCACCGGGAAAAGCGCCGGGCCGGACAGCCCGCCGGTATTGTTCCGGATAATCGGGCGGCCCGTCTGAATATCAATGCGCATACCCGTCAGGGTGTTAATCATGGAAATCGCGTCCGCACCCGCGCTCTCGGCGGCCGTCGCAATTTCCGAAATATCGCTTACATTCGGCGAAAGCTTCACCATCAGCGGCTTTTTGCAATGCTTCCGCACCGCTTTGGTAATGCCTTCCACGCCGGCGCAGCTTGTGCCGAACTGCACGCCCCCCTGTTTCACATTCGGGCAGGAAATGTTCATTTCAATCATATCTACTGCGGTATCCGACAGCTTTTCCGCCATCTCGCAATACTCTTCGGGCGTATTTCCCGCAATATTCGCAATGACCGCTGTGCCCTGCTCTTTCAGCCAGGGTAAGTCGTTTTCAATAAAATGGTCCACGCCGGGGTTTTGCAGCCCCACGGCGTTCAGCATTCCGCCCGGCGTCTCCGCGATGCGCGGCGGCGGATTCCCGGGGCGCTCCTTTAACGTGATGCCTTTGCAGGAGATTCCCCCCAGCGTCCGGAGAGGATAGAACTCGGCAAATTCCCGCCCGAAGCCAAAGGTTCCGGACGCGGCAATCAGCGGGTTTTGAAATTCCACGCCGGCAACGGTTACTTTCAAATCTGCCATGCTCATCCCTCCCACACTACGTTTTCAGCGTTAAAGACCGGGCCGTCTTTACAGACATGGCCGTAATATTCCCGCCCGTCTTTCCTGAGCCTGCACGCGCACCCGCGGCACGCGCCGATTCCGCAGGCCATGCGCTCTTCCAAGGAAATCTGGCAGGGAACCTTCCGTTCGGCGGCTAATCTGCATACTGCTTTCAGCATCGGCGCAGGCCCGCATGCGTAGAGAACGTCGAAATCCAAATCCTCCAGCAAATCGGTCACAAGGCCGTGATGCCCGCAGGAACCGTCGTCGGTGGCAATCCGCACGCGGTTCCCGTTTTTCTCGAAGTCCTCTTTTAAAATAACGCTTGCTTTATCGCGGAAGCCAAGCACCGCTGTGGCGTTTTCGCCAAAGAGCTTCGCCGCTTCCAGCAGAGGGGGCACGCCGATACCGCCGCCGACAAAAACCGCTTTGCGGCGGGTGTCGCCAAGCTCGTAACCGGTGCCGAGCGGAGCGAGGATATCCAGGAAATCCCCGGCCTTTGTTTCCGCCAGCCAAGCCGTGCCTTCCCCGCGAACCTGAAAGACAAAGCGCAGGGTTTTTGAGGAGCGGTCAATGCCGCAGATGGAAATTGGGCGGCGCAGGGTCTTTCCGGGCACGTAAATCTGCGCGAACTGCCCCGGGCGCGCCGCCTCGGCGAGCGGCCCCGCCTCGACGGTCAGGTCGAACACATCCTGTGAAAGCTGCTTTTTCTCCGCAATCCTGCAAAGCATTACATCGTATTTCATCGGTTCACTCCTTTTCCCTCGGTTATGGGCGGGACATACCGCCGATTTCCCCGACGATTTCATCGCGCATCCGGACGGCTTCCTTCGCGGCTTCCTTTGCGTAATCCTGTTCCGGCGCGCCGTTTTTCTTCCATGCGGTCATAATGGAACGGGAAGCGTTGATAACCGCGCCAAGGCCGTTCGGATCAAACGCGGGCGCGACATCCTTCGCGCCGCCGCCCTGTGCGCCGTAGCCCGGAACCAGGAAAAAGGTATGGGGCAGGCTGTGGCGAAGCTCCCGAAGCTGTTCGGGGTAAGTCGCGCCGACCACCGCGCCGACACCGCTGTAGCCGTATTTTCCCGGAAGGGCTTCGCCCCATTTTTCACAGAGGCCGCCAACGGTTTTGTAAAGCGTTTCGCCGCTCCCGAAAACCTGATCCTGGAGCTCGCCGGAAGAAGGGTTCGAGGTTTTCACCAGTATAAAAATCCCCTTATCCTGCGCTTTGCATACATCCAACAGCGGGGTTACCCCGTCGGAACCGAGGTACGGGTTGACGGTCAGCGCGTCGCCGCCAAACGGCTCCGGCGTTTGGGAGCCCACCGCAACGGAACCGAGATGCGCCTGGGCGTAAGCCTGCATCGTTGTGCCGATATCATTGCGCTTTCCGTCGGTAATGACGAACATGCCCTTTTCCTTCGCATAAGTGATCGTATCATGCAGGGTTTTTACCCCCTGCCATCCGTATAATTCGTAATACGCGCATTGCGGTTTAACCGCCGGAACAATCCCGCAGAGCGCGTCAATCAGGCCCCTGTTAAACTCCAGAATTGCGGCGGCCGCACCCTCCAGCGTTTCGCCGTACCGCGCAAACGCCTTCTCTTTAATGAAAGCCGGAATATAATCCAGCTTGGGGTCAAGCCCCGCCACCGTTGGGTTTTTACACTTCAGAATACCTTCGATTAATCTGTCTAATGCCATTGCGTTTCCTCCATTTTTTTCGGCTTGTTTCCAAACATCGAGTTTTCTCAGTTAAACATGGCCTGCATTCTTTATTCCCTGTAAACAATCTTTCCCCGGCAGACGGTCATCTTGACTCTCCCGACCAGCTCCCTGCCCTTAAAAACCGCGTTCCGGCTCTTTCCGTGCAGGCGGTTCACATCAACCGTCCAGCGTTCTTCCGGAGCAAACAGAACCAAATCGGCGGGCGCCTTTTCTTTTAATGTCCCGGCATTTAAGCCAAGCAGTTTTGCCGGGGCGGTACTCATCAGCCTTATAAGCTCCGCCATTGTGATTATGCCGGTATGGACCAGATAGGTGATGCCCGCGGCAAGGCTGGTTTCCATGCCGATACTCCCGTTCGGCGCGGAAAGGAAATCCGCCTTTTCCTGCGGCGTATGCGGCGCGTGGTCGGTGGCGATTGCGTCAATTGTGCCGTCCCGAAGCCCCTCGATTACTGCATAGCGGTCCTTTTCCGTGCGAAGAGGGGGGCTCATGCGGTAATCCGCATCCTGCCGCAGCAGTTCTTCCTCCGTAAGTGCAAAATAATGCGGAGCGGTTTCCGCCGTTACCGGAACGCCGCGGCGCTTTGCGTCGCGAATCAGCGCAACGGACGTTGCGGTGCTGACATGGCAGATATGGACCGGAACGCCGTAAGCCGCCGCCAGCGCGATCTCCCGCGCGGTGCCGCAGTCCTCCGCCGCGGCAGGAACCCCCGGAACGCCGAGCTTTTCGGACACCGCGCCCTCATTCATCTTCCCGCCTACGGACAGGAACAAGTCTTCGCAGTGGGACACGACCTTCAGATGCAGGGAGGGCGCAAGGTGCATGGCCTGTCCCATCAGGCGGGAATTCACAACCGGGCGGCCGTCGTCGCTCAGCGCGATAGCGCCTGCTTCCCGCAGCGCCCTGAGGTCATTGATTTCCTCGCTTTTCAGCCCTTTTGTAATTGCCGCGGCGACATAAACGCGCGCGTCGGCTTTCTCCGCTTTTTCCCGGATATACCGCACCGTTTCCGGTGTGTCCACCGCCGGATTGGTATTCGGCATACACAAAAGGCTTGTCACGCCGCCCGCCGCCGCCGCGCGGCAGCCGGTGAGGATATCTTCCTTGTCCGTAAAGCCGGGATCGCGCAGATGGACATGCATATCGACAAGCCCCGGCGCGGCGGTCAGCCCTGCAGCGTCGATAACCTGCGCATCCTCACAGCGGATTTGCCCGCCCACCGCCGAAAATACACCGTCGGCAATCAGGATATCGCCGGGTTCGTTCCTTCCGCTTTCGGGGTCGAGAATAACTGCATTTTTTATTAAAATCCGGTTCATCTTCCACCAACTTTTTCAATATTATCTGTTATTATACTATACTTTCCCCTGTTCGTAAATTAGGCCGAATCTTCGAAAAAGCCCGGGTTTTCAGAATAAAATTGTAGATTTCCGCATCCCGCGCTATTGGCACGGCAGCGGAGGCCGCCGATTTCCCCACGGGCTACGGGAGCAGGAGGAATTTCGTCAGCGCGAGAAGCTCGCGCATATAGCAGGCGGATAAAATATACCAAGGCGTAGCGGCATTGACTGCGCCGTGGGAAACGCCCAGGCTTTCCGCAATCCGGCCCGCGCGGTACTGGTGGTAATTGTCGGTTACAATGGCCAGATCACGGCTCATGCCGTTTTTCCGGATGATCACCAAGGAATTTTGAAGGTTCTCTTTTGTCGTCCTCGAGGCATCCTCCGGAAAAATCCGCGAAGGCTAAATTCCGCGCGCAATCAGCTCCGCCTGCATAACGGAGGCCTCCGTTACGAG
>JAAYWU010000023.1 GCA_012516295.1 Clostridiales bacterium
GGTTTATTGTGACGCTTAGAGGGGTGGGGTACCGATTTGAAGCTGAGGGAACAGTTTAGGCGGATTAGCATCAAATGGCGGATTTTCGCCTGCTTTGCGGGTTTTACACTCATTATGCTGGTTCTGCTCTGGGTTTTTCAGGTGGTCTTTCTCGACCGCTTTTATCAGTTTATTAAGATTCACGAAGTAAAATCGACCGCGCAGACCATTGTGAAACATGTTGATTCCGAGGATTTTGAATCAACGCTGCACTCTATTTCGCAGGGAAAGCAGATTGCCATCCTGATCTGCGACGAATACGGAAATATATCCTATTACCAGGATATTATGCCCGCCAGCCTGATCAGCCGCCTGACTCCGCTCAGCCTTTCTCAAATTTTTTTCGCATCAACGGAGGATGGAGGAATCTATTTTCGGCAATTCTCAAGGGACAGCATGGCGCCGGACGGCATGCACCAGATTGGCCCGAGAGGGGGAATGCAGAATATTATTTATTCCCGGATTGTGGAGAAAGCGAATGGAAGCAGGGTTATGATTCTTCTCAGTACGTCGATTTCCCCTGTCAGCGCCACCGTCGATACCCTGCGCATCCAATTGATTTGTATTACCTTTTTCATGCTGGTTTTATCGCTTCTGCTTGCGCTGTTTATATCCAAACGGATTTCCAAGCCGATTATCAATATCAATGCGTCCGCCAAAATGCTTGGCTCCGGAAAGTATGATACTGTTTTCGATGAAACCGGTTATAAAGAAATTTCTGAGCTTGGGCATACTTTGAATTACGCCGCGAGGGAGCTTTCCCGGACGGAAGAGCTTCGCCGCGATTTGATTGCGAATATTTCCCATGACCTTCGAACGCCGCTGACCATGATTAAGGGTTACGGGGAGGTCATGCGCGATCTGCCGGGCGAAAATACGCCGGAAAATGTGCAGATTATTATTGACGAGGCGACCCGCCTTGCCTCTCTGGTCAGCGATGTGCTGGATATTTCGAAGCTGCAGTCCGGTACGCAGCCGCTCAGCCGCGCGGATTTCAACCTGACCGAAAGCATCCGTGTGATTCTGCAACGGTATTCCAAGCTGACGGATTACCATATTTCCTTCCATGCGGACCGGGACATTTACGTGAACGCGGACGAACTGAAAATTTCCCAGGTTGTGTACAATTTGGTGAATAACGCGATTACCTACACCGGGGCGGACAAGACCGTTGAAATTACCCAAACGGTTTCAAACGGCAAAGTGCGGATTTCTGTCCGGGATACCGGCGATGGGATACCGCAGGACAGGATTAACGATATATGGGAGCGCTATTACAAGGTCGATAAAGAACATAAGCGCGCGCAGATCGGTACCGGCCTTGGCCTTTCGATTGTGAAGTCGATTTTGGACATGCACGGAGGCGCTTACGGCGTACAGAGCGAGGAAGGAAAGGGGAGTATCTTCTGGTTTGAACTGGATATCCTGGAATTGCCCGATTGACGGAAGGTTTTCCTATTTTGGCAATCGTGTGGTATACTATTGGAAAATGGAGGGGATAACATGAATATAACCGTAATCGGCTGCGGAAGATGGGGCAGCTTTATCGCATGGTATCTTGACAGGTTGAATCATACAATCACGCTTTACGGACGTGAAAATTCCGGGAAGCTGCAGGCATTCTTAGAGCATCGCACGAATGGCATGGTTACCCTAGGGGAAGGAATCCTGCTTACCAGTGATTTGAAAAAAGCAGTTGCATCGGCGGAGATACTGGTGGTATCAATCGGGGCGCAGGGCTTCCGCGGCCTAATGCAGGAACTGGCCGCGCTGGACTTAGGCGGAAAAACGATCGTGCTGTGCATGAAGGGGCTTGAAGCGGATACGGGAAAGCGCCTGACGCAGATTGCACAGGAATATGCCCCTAAGGTTCCGGTTGCCATCTGGGTAGGTCCGGGGCATGTTCAGAATTTTGTCCGCGGAATCCCGAACTGCATGGTGATTGACAGCGCCAGTATGGAGATTAAGGAATACCTTGTGAAGGCGTTTTCCAGCGACCTGATCCGCTTTTATTACGGTACGGATTTAATCGGCAACGAGGTCGGCGCGGCGGCGAAAAATGTCATCGGGATTGCCGGGGGCATGCTGGAC
>JAAYWU010000273.1 GCA_012516295.1 Clostridiales bacterium
CCAATAAAGTCCGCCGGCAAACGGTGCCGAAGCGGGCATAGGCGTATCCATATAAAATTGTCGTTAAATTGCTGCATCATCCTTTCGCACTGCACGGGCAGCTGCAAAAAGACAAAAGTAAACCGCATAATATTGCGGTTCAAATATATTTTATGTCTAAATATAATGCTTTAAAAAAATCCGGACACAAATATTATTACCATTGTACCTTGATTCACAACTACTGTCAAGATACCGTACCTTGCCCGGCAAATATATTATAGCCCGAAAAGACCTGCGTAAACAAAATTTGCATTGTTTGTAAAAAGCGCTCATGATATAATAAAATTTATAAGTTTGGAAAAATTAAGGATGATAAAAATGAAGCACGTTGAAATATTCACCGACGGCGCATGCAGCGGGAATCCGGGGCCCGGCGGTTTCGGCGCAATCCTGCGCTATAACGGCGTCGAAAAAGAAATCAGCGGCGGCGAAGCAAACACAACCAACAACCGTATGGAGCTCAGAGGTGTAATCGAAGCGCTTCGTCTTTTAAAAGAGCCCTGCGAAGTGGTGCTTTGCAGCGACTCAAAATATGTTTGTGACGCGATTACCAAAGGCTGGGCGCAAAGCTGGCGCAGAAACGGCTGGCGCAAAGCCGACAAAAAGCCCGCTCTGAACGCGGATTTATGGGAAACCCTTTTACAGCTTCTAGAGCAGCATAAGGTCACGATTCATTGGGTGAAAGGGCATGTGGGCCACCCGGAAAACGAACGGTGCGACCGCCTTGCCGTTGCCGCAATTGAAAAATTTAAGTAACTTGAAGTTTACCTATTGAAATATATACTAAAAAGGTGTATATTATAAATCGCAGAAAATCTGTAATTTCAAGATAAGTTAAGGTGATAACATTGGGACGTTTTGTATATGCGGACAACGCCGCGACCACGCCTGTCTCAAAATCCGTTTTAGAGGCAATGGAGCCTTTCTATACGCAATATTATGGAAACCCTTCCAGTCTTTATTCGGTTGGCCGGGCGGCCAAAAAACCGCTTGAACTCGCACGTGAGAAAGTCGCGCAATGCCTTGGCGCAAAACCCAACGAAATTTTCTTTACTTCCGGCGGAAGCGAAGGAGACAACTGGGCAATCAAAGGCGTAGCCCATGAGCAGTCCAAAAAGGGCAAGAAGCATATTATCACTTCAAAATTTGAACACCACGCTGTTTTACATTCCTGTGAAGCGCTGGAAAAAGAAGGTTTTGAAGTTACTTACCTCGATGTGCATGAAGACGGCTTGGTAAGGCCGGAGGAACTGGAAGCAGCCATCCGTGAGGATACCGCCCTCGTCACGATTATGTACGCGAACAACGAAATCGGAACGATTCAGCCTATCCCCGAAATCGGAGCAATCTGCAAAAAGCACGGCGTTATTTTCCATACCGATGCGGTTCAGGCCGCCGGTCATGTTCACATCAATGTGAAGGAGCAGAATATTGATATTCTTTCTCTTTCCGCACATAAATTCCATGGTCCCAAGGGCGTTGGGGCAATCTATATCCGCAGCGGCATCCGTTGCCCGAATCTGATTGACGGCGGCGCGCAGGAGCGCGGGCGCCGAGCAGGCACGGAAAACGTCGCAAGCATTGTAGGGCTGAGCGTTGCGCTTGAAGAAGCCTGCAAAAATATCGACGCGAATGCGGAACGTCTCTCAAAGATGCGGGACAGGCTGATCGACGGATTGCTGAAAATCGAACGCTCCCGTATCAACGGCGATCGCGTAAAGCGCCTGCCCGGTAATGTGAATATGTGTTTCGAAGGCATAGAGGGCGAGTCCCTGCTGCTCAGTCTCGACCTGCAGGGCATCTGCGTATCTTCCGGCTCCGCCTGCACCTCCGGCTCGCTTGACCCGAGCCATGTGCTGCTCGCAATCGGACTTCCGCATGAAATCGCCCACGGGTCACTCCGCATTACCTTCAGCGATCAAAACACCGAGGAAGACGTCGATTA
>JAAYWU010000024.1 GCA_012516295.1 Clostridiales bacterium
AGGGTATCGAGCATATAGTAGGATGAGCCGTACTCCTGATACACATAGTTTGCGCGCGCTTTACCAAGTCCGTGATGGTGGGCAATCGAGCCGCCGTATTTTATGACCTGCTCGCAGATGATTTTGTTAATCAGGTTATGATATTTATTGATTTCTTCCTCCGGCAGGCAGTCGACAATATTGTAATAATACACAAAATACATATTGGTACCGTTGATATAGCTGTGGGAAGAGTGGCCGCCAATCATGGTAAGGTCCGGCACCTCGGCCATGATGCGTTCACGGGCGGTACTGTAAATTTCATAGATGCAGTCCCAGCAGCCGGAAACCTCTGTGGTAATGCCGATGTTCTGCGTCGCCTTGATTTCTTCGCGCTCCTGTGCGATTTGCTCCGGACCCCAGTTCAGGTTTTCAAACCATTTTTCAATATATTTCGGGTCAACGGCCTCGCACTCGCCGTAGCGTGCAACGATTTCCTTAATTCCGGCTTCTGTGACAGCCGTAATACCCGCGGAACCTTCCGCCATAAAGATAAGTACGCATTTGCCCGGAGCAGCAAAATGAGAGAAGCTCATCGCCGCGTCGGCGGGATCATACAGACGCGCAACCGACGGCTTGTAACCTTCGACCATTACCTCGCGAAGCACTTCAAATCCGGTTTTCATATTATCCAATGTATATCCGAGGAAACGGTTATTCTCCGGATGATATTTGTATAACTTGACGGTCACTTCAGTAATGAAGCACAGAGCGCCCTCGTTTCCGATGATGATGCTCCGGATATCCGGGCCGACGGCTCTGCGCGGAACATTTTTAATCCGGCAGATTTTGCCGTTTGGAAAAACAGCTTCCAGACCGACAACCATATCTTCGATTCCTCCGTACAATGTGGAAAACTGACCAATGCTGCGGGTCGCAACCAAACCGCCCATTTGTGCAAGTGGCTTTGACTGCGGTGAATGCCCGGTGGTATATCCCTGTTCTCTGAGCATGTCCTCCAAATCCTGGAGAGGAACGCCGCACTGGCAGGTCACTTGCATATTATATTTATCTACCTTCAAGACTTTATTCATCAACGAACCGTCAACAACAACGGAATCCTTTAAAGCGGTTTCCAGGCCGCCCTCAATTGCCGAATGTCCCGTTCTGGGAACAATATTGATTTGATATTCGTTTGCGAACTTTAAAACTTCAGAAACCTCTTCGGTGCTATGTACATATACCACTGCCGCCGGTATTGGCTGTGTATATACCTCACATACCTGCTCATACTTGCGGTACCGGTCGCAGCTGCTCTCTTTCAGAACCTGTTCGTCTGTTACCACATTTTCTTTTCCGAGGATCCGGACCAGACCCTCAACGATTCTTTCCCTTTCGATCAATGCCATGTCTGTACTCCCTTTCTTCATCTCAATTTAACCAATAAAAAAAGAGAAAGTAACTTTCAAGTGGGCATACTCCCACATAAAAGTTACTTTCTCTTAATCTCTTTGGTAACTGACTACAGTATAACGGCTGGCATATTATTTGTCAATTGTTTATTTTGACTAGTTTTTCAAGTATTTATTTATCGTTTTTGTGTAATGACAACGCGCGATATCTGCTGTATACTGTCAACAGTTACTTCAGAGAAATGAGAGAATGAGTAACTTCAGTTAAACCGTGTTAAGCGGTTTAGTTGGAGTTACTCTTTTTTATTCGGTAATATTGTGCACAGATATTATTGAAAGCTTTCTCATGACTCTATTTAACACAAAATGAGGAGGAAACACTTATGAACAAGGCATTCATCAAGAAATATGGTACACTTCTGCTGCTTGCCACAGGTGCCGGTATCATTTTTCAGTTACCTTACATTCGTGAAACTTTCTATGTTCAGATTCAAAACGCAATGCATCTGAACAATACGCAAATGGGTCTGCTGTCATCCGGTTATTCGTCAATGGCGTTATTCTCGTATTTTATCGGCGGTATTATTGCCGATAAATTTTCGGCAAGAAAGCTGTTGACCTTTTCGTTTATTACAACCGGCATCCTGGGGATTTGGTTCTCCATGTTCCCCGGCTATGAAATCTGCCGTATTATCTTTGTTTTAATGGGTATATCTACAATCATTACATATTGGTCTGCCTGTATCAAGGCAACCCGTATGCTGGGCTCCAGCGAAGAGCAAGGCCGGCTTTTCGGCTTGCAGGAAGGCCTCCGCGGAGTTACGAACTCGCTGCTGGTATTCGGAATGATGGCGGCATATAACAGCTTTGCGGATAAGGTCCTGGGTGCACAGTGGGCGATTCGTGTCTGCGCCATTGTCGTGATTATTATCGGTATTCTGAACTGGTTCTTTATTGAAGATACCAAGAGAGAAGAAAACGCAGAGAGTGTGCTGGACGTTGCAAAAGGAATGTTCCATGCCATGAAAATGCCACGCGTGTGGGTCATTTGCGCAATTGTCTTCACCGCTTACAGCATTTATGGTATGCTGGGTTATCTTAACACCTACTGCGTCACAGTATACGGCGCACCGGAATCCGTGGGGACAACGCTTGGCGCCTTCCGTTACTTGATTCAAGCCGTGGGTGGCGTTATTGGCGGATTCCTGGCGGATAAGATCGGCTCCCGAATCAAGGTTATCATTGGCTGCAGCGTGCTGTTTATTTTGTCCTTCCTCGGATTTTTGGTACTTCCGGAATCTGCCGCAGTACTCAATGTCGTCATTATCAACTTTATCTTTGGTCTGTTCCTCATCTATGTTGTTCGTTCCATGTACTTTGCTATTATTGACGATGCACACCTTCCGGCCAAATCGACCGGTCGTGTTTCCGGTTTTGTATCGTTCCTTGGTTATACCCCGGACATCTTCATGTACACCATGATCGGCAGCTGGATGGATACGAACCCCGGCAAAACAGGCTACAATATGATGTTTATCTACGCTCTGGCCATGGCTGCTCTTTGCTGTGTGTTTGCCTTTATCCTGTGGCGCACTGTGAAAAAGGATAAAGTTTCTGAAACAGAAGTGGCAAAATAATTTTCGATATCCGGCGCTAAAAGCCCGCACGAAAGCCTTAAAGGAGCTTAGGTGCCGCTGTGAAAGCCCCAAAATATTCAATCTATCATAAAATCCACCCTGCTTCGCGGCAGGGTGGATTTTTTAAAGTTACAGGCAGAGATTTAAAAAGCCAAGGACCGGGGCTCAGCGATAAAAACGCGGAATTACCCCACCCGCTAAACCGGCTTTTACCTGCGGAAACGGGTCCGTTTTTAAGGTGGCAAACGTCGGTTCCACGGGCCATGATTACTTTTTCAAGGTAACAGCGGTCGGTAAGGCTGGCCAAGCTGCTGGAAATTATGTAAATGGTAAAAAAGCACCGTGCACGGTCGGAACGGCCGGTTAAAGTGTTCCGCACCTTTCTTTAACAATTAAAAACCGCGCCTGCAACAGTTCTATACTGTTTCAGGCACGGTTTTTTCTCTATTTAATATGACTCTTACGCAACGTGTTCCGTCTTTTCCATTTCCCCATTCATCCGCTGTAGCTGCTTTTCAATAGACTCTAAAGCTTGAAGCAAGGAACTTTTCTTCGGCTTCTTCTTTTTTGAGTCGGATGGTTTCTCACGCGCGAGAAGCTCCTTCTTCAAATCATAAATATTCTGCCCATTCAAATCGCTTCTCTTTTTAAAACGGGAAAACACCGTCATGCCTTTCATTTCTTCACAAGCGATGATACGCCCTGTTTTGTCGGACACCAGAATAATCATGCTTCCGTGTCCAGCCGACTTATATACTCCAATGCCCTGCACTCCCTGATGCCGAAGGGCCGCAACACGTTCTTTATAGTTTTTCACCTGGAAATAGGTTAAAGCGCCCTGAACGATGATCAACAAAAATGCAACAAGAGCTAATTTTTCCATACTATCACCGCTTTACACAAATTCATTGATTTTTTTCGCGTTGCTATAATTCGTCACCAGAACATTGATATATTTTCCCTGGATTGCACCGATAATCGCATCCACCTTATGGGTTCCGCCGGCAACGCCCACTACCCTGCGGATTTTCTGCAGATCCTCCAGTTCCATTCCAAAAACCGTTTTGTTTTCGGAAAACAGGCTGTAGTTTCCGTTTATATCATACAACTGCAGGCAAATATCCCCAACCAAATGAAGGTCACGGATCTTTTTCCCTTTCTCTTCGTCAAAATATCCAGTGGCCAACATTGTGGATTTTTCCGTCGGTGCACCAATACCCACAACTGCAACCGTGGTGCGATGGACATATTCCATTACCTCGCTGAGGCTTTTTTCCATCTCCATGTTTTTCTTAATGGTAAGATCGGAGATGACGGCCGGCGCATGAAGCAGTTTGTAGCGCCCGCTGAACGCCCGAGCCAGATCCAAAACAATTTGGTTTGGATGGATTTCAATGCCGATCTGGCCAACGCCTCCTATGAGAGGGACAAATGTTGCATCTATCTTCAT
>JAAYWU010000274.1 GCA_012516295.1 Clostridiales bacterium
CTTTCCGACTTTACAACCTCTTCCAAATGGCTTTTCAGGAATCCGGATGTCAAGTTCGTAACCATCAACGCTTCCAGATTCCACGCATACAAGATGGACGCGGTCAAAGCGGTCGGCGACGCGAAGGCAACGCTGGAAGTGCTTACCGAGCTGCTGCGGGAAAGAAATTACCGTTCGGCCTATAAAAATGAAATTCGGGACGCAAAAGCGGCATGGGATAAAGAAATGGAACGGCTGGCTGCGTGTTCCTATGGCGAAAACTTTAAGCCGGAGATTGAAGCCCGCAATCCTGGCAGCATCGAGGAATTTGCAGAGATGACGGGAAGCAGCCTGACACAGACGGCGGCCATCTGTGAAATCCGAAGGACGATCGCCGATGACGCAATCGTGATTGGCGCTTCCGGAAGCCTTCCGGGCGACCTGCAGAGAATGTGGACAACGGATGTGCGCGATTCCTATCATATGGAATACGGCTATTCCTGCATGGGCTATGAAATATCCGGTGCGCTCGGTGTGAAAATTGCGGAGCCGGAGCGCGAGGTTTACGCGATGTGCGGCGACGGAAGCTTCCTTATGCTTCATTCGGAATTCTTCACATCCATTCAGGAGCACCAGAAGATCAATGTCCTTCTGTTTGACAACGCCTCCTTCGGCTGCACCAATAACCTTGAAATGGGCAACGGCATCGGGAATTTTGGAACCGAGTTCCGTTACCGCGAAGCTTCGGGCGATTTGACAGGCGGATTTGTGCCGATTGATTTTGCAAAGATTGCCGAGGGCTATGGCGCGAAAGCTTATACGGTACGCAATCTGGAGGAACTGAAAGCGGCGCTGGAAGACAGCAAAAAGCAGAACGTTTCCACCCTCATCGATATTAAAATTCTGCCGAAAACGATGACACACGATTATCTGTCGTGGTGGCATGTCGGAATTGCAAGCACTTCGGAGAAACCTTCCGTTTGCGCTGCCTGCGAAAAGAAGAATCAACACCTCGCGCAAGCACGGAAGTATTGATAAACAGGAGGATTTAAAATGTTCGACAAAGAAAAGGTATTTTTAGGGATTGCCCCGATTGCATGGACGAACGACGATATGCCTGATTTAGGGAAGGAAAATTCTTTTGAACAATGCATCAGCGAAGCCGCTCTGGCCGGCTTTCAGGGAACGGAAGTCGGAAACAAATATCCGCGCGATCCCGATATGCTGAAAGGCTATCTGGAAGTCAGGGGCCTTCGCATTGCAAGCGCATGGTTCAGTTCCTTCCTTACGACAAAGCCGTACGAGGAGACGGAAAAGGAATTCATAAAGCATCGTGATTTCCTGCACGCGATGGGTGCAAAAGTCATTGTTGTTTCCGAACAGGGGTACAGCATTCAGGGCCAGATGGACACCCCGATTTTCGACGGCAAATATGTCATGAACGACGAGGAGTGGAAGCTCCTGACCACCGGCCTCGATAAGCTTGGAAAGCTGGCCGCCGAAAAGGATATGAAAGTGGTTTATCACCATCACATGGGCACCGTTGTCCAGACAACAGCGGAAATCGACCGCCTGATGGAAAATACGGATCCCAATCTTGTATACCTTCTGTTTGATTCGGGCCATCTCGTTTATTCCGGAGAAGACGAGCTTGCCATCTTAAAGAAATATATTCATCGCATTAAGCATGTTCATTTGAAGGACGTCCGTCCGGAAATTGTGAAACGTGTAAAGGAAGAGAAACTCAGCTTCCTGAAAGCAGTCCGGCTCGGTGCCTTCACAGTACCGGGCGATGGCTGCATTAATTTCAAACCCATATTTGATGTTTTGGAAAAGAACCATTACGAAGGCTGGCTCCTTGTGGAAGCCGAGCAGGATCCCGCGGTGGCAAACCCGTTTGTTTACGCAAAGATGGCGCGTGAATACATCCGGAAGACCGCCGGAATCTGATCTGTATTGTTGATTGGTGTGTTTCATAGTATCCGGATTTTAAGGGATGACAGCCGGGGAAAGAGAGATTGATATGGATAAAGTAAGGATAGGATCAATCGGATTGGGCCGCCTGGGCGCCCAACACGCGGAAAACATTGCAACGAAAATTCCGAACGCAGAGCTGGTTGCTCTGTGCGACATGGATACCGTGAAGCTGAAGGAAACAGCGGAGCGTTTGCATGTTTCCAAGACGTTTACAGACTTTGATGAAATGATTGCCTGTGACGATATTGACGCAGTCGTCATTGTGTCGCCCTCGGGCCTGCATACGGAGCAAATCGAAAAGGCGCTGGCAAAAGGAAAGCATGTTTTTTCGGAAAAGCCCCTTGGCACCACGGTGGAACAATGCTTGCAGGCGGAAAAAGCAGTTGAGAAGTACTCCGACAAAGTGTTTATGCTTGGCTTTATGCGCCGGTTCGACGATTCCTACCGCTACGCGAAAGCAAAGGTAGACGCGGGGGAAATCGGAAATCCGATTTTGTTCCGCGCTTACAGCCAGGATCCGGAGAAATTTATCGAAAGCTCCATTGCTTTTGCGGCGCATAGCGGCGGTGTATTTCTGGATATGGCCGTGCATGACATTGACCTTGCCCGCTGGTTTGTAAAGAGCGAGCCGGAAAGTGTTTATGCAATCGGCGGGTGCTATGCCCATCCGGAATTTGGGAAATATAACGACGGGGACAATGTTTCCTGCCTGATGAAATTCCAAAACGGAGCCATGGGATTCCTGCTCGCGGGCCGTACCGCTCCGCACGGTTATAATATCGAAACCGAAATCATCGGTACAAAGGGAACTTTACGGATCGGTTCCGTGCCCCAGAAAAATCTGGTCGAGATTCTGGATTCCTACGGTGTGCGCAAGGAATGCAGCGAAAATTTCCTTGAGCGTTTCGAACAGTCCTATGTGGAGGAAATGAAGGAATTCGTCGACTGTATTTTAAAGAACCGCAAACCCGATGTAACGGTGTATGACGGCAGACGTGTTTTGGAAATCGCGAATGCATGCAAGAAGTCCTTTGAAACAGGAGAACTGGTGAAAATCTGATTTGGTTGAAGTGAATGGTACAAAGTTTCCTTTCGTCGCTTATTCAGACCGTAAATCATCACAAAGGTTCGGCCGGACGGCCGATTCCAACGGATAGAAGCTTATTTCATGTAAATTGGACACAAGGGTCCTATTACATATTCAAAAAGTATTGAAAGGAGATCACTATGAAAACCAAGAGAATTTTAGCAGCATTAATGGGAGGAGTCATGATTCTAAGCATGGCTGCCTGCAGCGGCTCAAGCGGTTCAGACACCGCGGCAAGCACAGCGGGCGAGAGTACTGCGGCAAACGAAACCGCCAGTGCGGGCAAAGACAATTCCGACATCACGATAGGCGTCATTTTAAAGACATTGTCCAGTGAATACTGGGGCTATGTTGCCGCTGGCGTTAAGCAGGCGGAAAAAGACCTGGGCGTTAAAGTCGAATTGCAGGGACCGCCGTCCGAGACTTCTTACAATGAGCAGAGCAACATGATTGAAACCACAATTTCCGCGGGCAAAGTGAACGCGCTTGTTATCGCGCCGCTTCAGCCGGACATGGTGGTAACAAAACTGCAGGATGCGACAATGCCGATCCTTTTTGTTGACACCGACGCAAACTATGACAAAAAAGTTGCCTTTATCGGAACCAGCAATGAAGCTGCTGCAAAAACAGGCGGCGAATATATTGCAAAGTTAATCGGCAAAGGCAAGAAAGCGGTTCTGATTGGCGGCGTACAGGGCGACACAACCTGCGAAGCACGTATGAAGGGCTACAGGGAAGGCCTTGAAGCCAACGGTGTTGAGATTCTCGGCATACAGTATGCAAATGCTACGGCGGACAAGGCTGTGCAGGTAATGGAAAACTTCATGCAGACCTACCCGCAGATCGACGCCGTCCTCTGCAACAACGACGATATGGCAATGGGCGCACAAAGAGCTGCCGCGCAGGCGGGCCGTGCGGATAAAATGAAGTTCATGGGCTTTGACGGCAATGCAACCAGCGTACAGAGCATCATCGACGGTAAGGAAACCGCATCGGTCGCACAGTCCCCGTATGACATGGGTTATCAGGCAGTTGTCAACGCAGTAAAGGCAGCGAAGGGCGAAACCGTCGAAAAGAACATCATCATCGAAACAAAGCTGATCGATTCCTCCAATGCGAAGGAGTACCTGGACAAACTGAACAAAATTTTAGGCAAATAAATATCTCCTCATTGCCTCGGGTAAGTTCCCTGCTGCAAAGCAGGGAACGGATTCCCGGGAAAAAGCAATAGTGATTTCATGATGTGGTAGTGGGATTCGGAAATTTCGATTTCATGGGAAATGATGGGATACAATTTATGTTATCCTTACAAAAAATTGTTCAATTTAGGCAAGCGTACCGAAAGCAAGATCAATATTACTTAGAAAATACTGGATAAGCAATGCTATCCAAATAATATGGGGAGGACCCTTAGAGACAGGTGAAGCTATGAGTGAATATGTAGTTGAACTGAAAAATGTTACGAAACGCTTCCCCGGTGTAGTAGCGTTAAGGGACATGTCAATTCAGATTAACCCCGGCGAAATTCATGGCCTTATCGGTGAAAACGGTGCGGGCAAGTCCACACTTATCAAAGTGCTGACGGGCGTGCATCCTGCCGATGAAGGAGATATCTACGTCGACGGCGAAAAGAAGATATTTAGAAACCCGAACGATGCAAAACAAAATGGAATTGCGTGCGTTTATCAGGAACTGAGTATTGTTAAGCTTCTTTCTATTACAGACAATATATTTATGGGCAATACCGTTAATAAAAAAGGAAGCCCTTTCCTTGATTACGATTATATGCATAAAAAAGCGGCGGAACTGATGGAATCGCTGGGCCAGAAAGTGGACCCCAGAAAGCTGTGCGGCACCCTTGGCGTCGGCGTGCAGCAAATGGTGGAAATCGCAAGGGCAATATCCATTGATACCAAATTGATCATCATGGATGAACCCACGTCCAGTCTAGGCGAAACCGAAGTTAAGCAATTGATGAAGACCGTAAGGATTTTGAAATCCCAAGGGGTTGCCATCCTGTTTGTCTCCCATAAGCTGGAGGAATTGTTTGAGCTGTGCGACCGTGTTACGGTTATGCGCGACGGCGAGCATGTTTTTACGGACGATATCGGTAACATAGACAACGACAGGCTTATTACCGCAATGGTGGGCCGTTCAATGGATAAGCAGTTCCCGAAAATAGAGACCAAACGCGGGTCGGAAGCGCTGCGGGTAGAGCATTTATGCTCGGCAGGCGTGCTTCATGATGTCAGCTTTACGGCTTACCACGGCGAAATTCTTGGCTTTGCCGGTCTGGTCGGCGCGGGGCGCACGGAAACATTCCGGGCCATTTTCGGGGCGGATCCGATGGACGGAGGGGATATCTACATAGACGGGAAAAAGGTGAAGCTGAAATCCCCGAAGGACGCAATCGCCCATAATATTGCCTTCTTAACGGAAGACAGAGGCAGCCAGGGCCTTGTGCTGGCGATGGACATCCGTACAAACCTGATCCTTGCCAACATGAAGCGGTTCCAGAAGGGGCCGTGGCTTAACAAAAAGATGATCGACCAAGTCGGAGAGGACAATATCAAATCCCTGAAAATCAAGACGACGGGACTTGACGAATCGGTTGCCCAGCTTTCCGGCGGCAACAAACAGAAAGTGGTTATCGGAAAGTGGATCAATACGAGCGCAGATATCTTTATATTTGACGAGCCGACAAGAGGTATCGACGTCGGCGCAAAAGTGGAAGTTTACAATGTCATGAACAGCCTTGTTAAGGCGGGAAAATGCGTGATTATGATTTCCTCGGAGCTTCCGGAAATTCTCGGGATGAGCGACAGGGTAATCGTTATGCGTTCCGGTCGGATTATGGCGGAAATGGACAACAAGAGTGGTCACTTTAACCAAGAAGACATTATGAAAGCTGCCTGGGGAGGTACATTGGAATTACTAAAGGTAAATTGACTCTTAAAGACATCTTGGGAAAGCTGGGTTCGCTTCTCGCACTCTTTATTCTGGGAGTGATTTTATCCATCGCAACCCCAAACTTCTTAACCGTCAGCAACCTTCTGAACATATTAAGACAGACAGCGGTAAACAGCCTGATCGCTTCCGGTATGCTGCTTACGCTGATCACAGCCGGTATCGACCTTTCCGTAGGTGCCAACTGTGTGCTTTGTACCTGTGTTATGGGTACGCTGGTCAATAACTTCGGCATAACCAATCCGGCGCTGCTGATTATCATTGGCCTGGCAACCGGCCTGGCGATCGGATTGTGCAACGGCCTTCTGCTTACAAAGCTGCATTTGCCGCATCCGTTCGTTTCTACTTTGGGTATGAAAAACGTACTCTGCGGCCTTGCCCTGCTGGTTGTATCCAGCAAAACGGTCGCCGGTTTTCCGGACGGTGTTACCGCCCTTGGCGCAACAAACCTTTTTAAGGTTCCGGGCAAATTTTCCGGCTTCCCGCTTTCCTTTGTTGTTGTAATCCTGCTATTTATCGGATTCCATTTCTTCCTGAACAAGACGGCGCTCGGCAGACAGATTTTCTGCGTGGGCGGCAACCCGGAGGCAACCCGTCTTTCCGGTATTAATTCGGACAACGTTCTGATCTTTGTTTACGCACTTTGCGGCCTGATGAGCGCAATTGCAGGTATCGTGCTGGTTGGCCGTACCGGCGTTGCAAACCCTGCTTCCGCAATTGAGCCGTATGATACAGACGCGATCGCGGCGTGCATTATCGGCGGCGCTTCGTTCATGGGCGGCAAGGGCACCATCTGGGGCACACTAATCGGCGCAATTCTGATTTCTACAATCCGCAACGGCTTGACCTTACTTGAAGCATCCAGCGATATCCAGTACATCGTAATCGGCCTGGTTATTATCACAGCCGTATTTATCGACGTAACCCGCGGAAGAATGGAAGCTAAGGCAAGACGTCTGGCTGCAAAATAAATACACAAGGAGAGATACTTATGTTAAACATCGGCATCATCGGCGCCGGAAGAATCGGTAAGGTTCACGGGCAAAGCATTAAATTCCATGTTAAGAACGCTCAGGTGGCCGCGATCGCGGATTCCTTCTGGACGGAAGAGTCAAGGCAATGGGCGAAGGAGATGGGATTTACCACATACGACGATTACCATAAAATTTTAGAGGACGCTTCCATTGACGCCGTTATGATCTGTTCCTCCACGCAGACACATGCGCCGATTTCCATTGAAGCAATCCGAGCTGGAAAACATGTTTTCTGTGAAAAGCCGGTTTCGAAGGATGTTGGGGAAATCAAGGCGGTTATGCAGTAACTCGAGAAAACCAATTTAAA
>JAAYWU010000275.1 GCA_012516295.1 Clostridiales bacterium
CCATTATTTAACTAATAAGCATGCAATGTGAAGATTAAGTGAAGAATCCCGATCAATCTTAAAAGACCGGTACAGCAAAAAAGATGACCGCAAAAACGGCCACCCTATGCTCCGGTATTCCATTAGGGCTATTGACTGCAGGCAGTATGACAGCGAAAAGGAAGGGCGCTTATCGCCTGACCATAAAGTTGTCTTCGAGCAAAACCCAGTTCTGCGGGAAGGGGTAACCGAGTGCCCAGTAGCTGATTCCGCCCAAATGATAATCCTTGACCGCGTTGAACTTCGCCTGCGCGCTCCGCGCGTCTTCAAACCATACTTCATGCGCTCTTCCCTGCGCATCCGTATAGCGGTAGAAAGGGGACTCCGCGGTATAATCGTACTGGATTTCCGCGCCGTACTGCGCGGCCCGCGCAACGGCTTCCTGCGGGCTGAACGTTTCGGCCTCGTCGCCTTCCCTGTGCGGAAGGGTCCAGTCCCTCGCGTAAATCTGAAATCCCAAAAAGATTTTGTCCCTCGGAATGACGGTTACGGCGTAATCAAGAACCTCCCGGATTTTGTTGATTGGCGAAATCGGCTGCGGCGGACCTTTCCGGTATCCCCATTCATAGGTCATCAGAATTACGAAATCGGCGATTCTGCCGTGCGCCGGATAATCGTGCGCTTCGTACAAAAGCCCCGAGTGCTCCGGCCCTGTTTTCGGCGCAACGGCGGTGGACAGAAAATAACCGTTGGCGTGCATCCGCGCCGCGGCCTGCTCCAAAAAGCGGTTATAGGCCATACGGTCATTCGGAAGCACGTTTTCAAAATCAATGTTCAGGCCTTTATATCCTTTTTGCTGCATGATTTCGAGAATATTATCTAAAAGCTGTCCGGTTTTTTCGGGGCTGTTCAATAGAATCGACGCCAGATTCTCGCCTCTTGAGGTTGCGGTAAAGTTTGTGACGGCCATCATTGGAACGACCCCCTGGGATACCGCGGTTTGAAGGGCCGGGCCGTCGTCAATGGCCTGCAGGCTTGCGTCCTCTTTTATTAAATAGGCAAACGGGCTGAGGTAAGTCAGATAACCGCCGTCCTTACGGACAATCGGCACGGCAGCCTGCCCGAGCATGTAGATGTACCCGTTCACGCTGATGACCGGCCTCGTCTTGCTTGGAATGATAAGCAGCATGCCGGGGACTATCCTGTTCGGGTCTTCGATTCGGTTTACCTGAATCAGATTCTGCAGGGAAACGTTATAACGCTGCGCGATCAGCCACAGCGTCTCTCCGGGCTGGACACGGTGCCGCATGACCGGAATATAGAGGGCAAGGCCCGGATAAATCCGGTCCGGATTCGAAATGCTGTTGTTATTTAATATGTCCTGAACGGAGATGCCGTGCTCCTGCGCAATTTTCCAAAGCGTATCCCCGGGTTGCACAATATAGACGATGTCCTCCAAGGGAATGACCAGCGCTTCGCCTACGACCAGCACATCCGGGTTATAAATCCCGTTGGCGGAGATGATGGACTCCATCGGGACGTTGTAACTGTTTGCAATCTGCCATAATGATTCACCGGATTTTACAACATGAATAAGCATTAAAACCACCCTTTTCCTTACAATATATGCCCGCAGCCGAAATATGACTACTGAAATAAAAATCCTGCGGCCTTCGTTTTTTCGGGCCGCAGGAATTTGTGCTGAGCGATTTATTTGTTTCGGTTTAGAGCGTGCGCCAAGGGTGGTCTGATCCAGTTCTGCCGGGTAAAGCAATTGCGTGCAGTCTGCCTTCCCATTTTCGGGCGGTATAGAATGGTATACTCAGTATATTTGTCTGGAGCCGTAAATGCAGTTGTCAAGCTGCTCATCCGTACAGCGCCAGGCAGCTTCGCGGTCGCGGGCAATGACGCATTCCGCAAGGGCGCGCGTGCTGTCGGAAAGCGAATCCGCACCATAGCGGCGGCAGTACCGCAGCCAAAGCTGGGAAACAACGGGCTTAAAGGATATATAAATCAGCGGCAGGATACTGTTGCTGCCTACCACGGCCAGCTCATGATGGAAAGCGAACGCCGCCTCAATCGTCTGGTGGATTGAACCGGCGGCCTCCACATTTGCGGCAAGGCGTTCAAGGCGGTCCATATCCTCTGCGCTGGCATTTTCAATTGCGGCGTCCGTTGCCAGATGCTCCAGCGCGCGGCGCACTTCCAGTATAGATCGAATCTCGGCGCGGCCGAGCGTTTCGCTGTGGTATTCCATAATGGCGTTCAGCGTGCTGATATTGCCGTTCCGGCCGTAATCCGCCACGAACACGCCCTGGCGCGGGCGTATTTCAAGAAAACCCTGCAGTTCAAGCTCCGTAAGGCCGCTGTTTACTACCGCCCGGCTGACCTGCATCTGCCGCGCGAGCTCCCGCTCCGGCGGCAGCCGTGTGCCGACCGAACCCTGCCCGGACAAAATGCTTTCTCGGATTTGGCGG
>JAAYWU010000276.1 GCA_012516295.1 Clostridiales bacterium
CGCCGGTCGCTTTTGGTGTTTTAACTACGGATAACATTGAACAGGCCATTGAACGCGCCGGTACAAAATCCGGAAATAAGGGTGGCGACGCGGCGCTTACCGCCATTGAAATGGCGAATCTGATTAAAAAGCTTTCTGATTAAATACTATATAAAACCTAACAGCATAACGCCTTTTTCTAAGCACAGCATCCGACGATTCTACATAAGATGGAATACGAATGCGATGGAAAAGGGTGACATTATGCTCAATTCTGCGGAACCGAAAATCATTCGGTGCAGTTACGATAAAAGCGTAAACATGCCAATCGAACTGTATGAATCCTTGAATGGCAATTACTTTATCGGTTACGGAGATAATTTAAGCCTGGGAAGTGGAACCAGCGCGTGGGCCAGGCTGTATAATCCGCCGAATTCCGGCGTCAATTTATTGTCAATCTTTGGACGGTAACCGATATATCGGATTCGCCCTTCCGCGCCCAATTCTGGTTTAACGCAGCCTCGCCCAAAGGCCCGTTCGAATCCGTTCCCGTAACCCCGTCCAATACAGCGATTCGCCCCGTTCCGAAGCCTCGTGTCCAATTGCAGGCGGCGTCCAATGTATCCGGTGAACCAACCGGCGGGTTTAAAGCGTTTGTCCGCAGGGGAGAACCGGGAACAACCGTGGTGGACACCGAAAACGGTAAACTGATTTTTCCGCCCGGCGGGTCATTCCTTGTTTTCATGTCTGTTTCGGAGGATGTTTCAACTGCGGCGGGGAGAATTGCCTTCGGATGGTGGGAAGAAAAAACACCCTGCTCCATTTGATACTCAAAAGAACAGAGCGCAGGGCAAGAAGTTATTATTTAGAAAAAGGCAAGGTGCTTTCAAGGTACCTTGCTTTTTTGCGTGCAGGCTCAGCCTATTATATCGCATGTACAAAAATAGATAAAAGCCAAAACGCGTGCAGAAAGCGAAACACACCCCGCCGTGTGCGGAGCGCGGATTGCGTGCAGGCTCAGCCTGCTATGTAGTGGCCTGAAAGATCCATCCTTCACCGAAAACTGGGATACGCCGCCATGCTTTTCTACGATTTGAGCCATACTTTTCGTGCCAAAACCATGTCCGGGATTTTTTGAAACCGGCAGGCCCTGATAGAATATCGGTTCCTTCTGATATGTGTTGCGAATGTCTATGCACAGCTTCTTGTTTTTGGAATACATACGCAGTTTGATACAGCGTTTTTGACTGTCTGCTATATTTTCACAGGCATGTATGGTATTTTCCAAAGCGTTTGACAGGAGGGAGCAAAGCTCTGTGTCGCTGAAAGGAATCGAGTCGGGCAGCTTTGCATCTACCGTCAACAGGATGCCCGATTGCTTTGCTTTGGAGGCAAAAAAGGATAAAATCAGGTTAATTGTTTCGTTTTCGCAAAAGCGAATGGGCGTGATGGCGTCTATGTCGGACTGGGCGGTCTGCAAATAATCTTTGATTTCCTCTATGCAGCCCTTATGAGCCAGGTTTTGCAAAAGAGCAAAATGATGACGCATATCGTGCCGATAGGCCGCGGCATTCCGCTGCATTTCCCGCAGAGAAACAAGTTCCGTTTGCGCCTGCCGCAGCTGCGTATCCAGCATATCACTCTCTCTTTCGATGCTTGCCTGCTTTTGCGTTTCGGTGTCGTAAAGGAGGACAAACACAAAATAGAATGCCGATGTTACGAAAGGAAGAAACTGTACGACCGCGCGCGCTCCACTATACATAAGATCGGTATAAACCGTGGTTGTATGGTCGAACAGATAGTATAATGCCGGAACAGTACCAAACAGCAGGCAGGATTTTACGGAGCGTTCCATCAGATTGCGAACCGATTTCACCGCATATTTTTGCAGATACCAGTACATCAGAAAAGCCGCCGCAATATAGCTGGCGTGGTTGAGCAAGGCGCTGTGAAAAACATCGCCCGCGACGCTGCCGATCCAGCGGGGAGGCTGGCAGCACAGGAAAGAGGTAAACACGCAGGCTGCCGAAATCAGCCACGAGCGCTTTAAGTACACAACGAGAAAAACAGCCACCGGCAAATGGGAAAGCAGAGGATATAATTTTACCGTCATGGCCATGCCCAAAAACTGCACGCTTAGGAGCTGGATAACAAATAAAGCAGCCACAAAGCATCCGACAACCAAATAATTTTTCCGTGTACGCGTGATTCCGGCGAAACGGACCGCAACCGCCGTACCGAATAACAGGGCAACCAAATAACGCGAAAATTCAATCACGGTCCCCATCATTTCGTTTCCTCCATTTGATAGTCCAGATACTGTTTCTTAATCTCACGCGCTTTCCCCTGTGCAACGGGAACAGAGGAAAGATTCTGTAAAGTGACCCGGTGATTTTCAATGGTATCCACATACTGCATGTTCACAATGTAGGAACGATGGGTTTTGACAAAACACCCATATTTCAGAAGATGATTGCAGACAGAGGAAAAAGAGTCCGTACATTCGATTACCTTGCCGGAAAGCAGATGATACAACACATTTCGGCCGATGACTTCGGCAAAGACCAAATTGGAAATCAGGATTTTTTGGATTCCCTCGCTGCTCTTTACAATAATCGCATCATCTTTTTTCTCCACCTTTATCTGCTCCAGAAGTTCGTCAAAGGCTGAGAATAATTTTTCTTTGGATATCGGCTTTAATACATAGTTAATGGCTTTCACCGAATAGCTTTCCAAAGCAAACTCGGGCGATGACGTGAAGAACAAAATCGTTGCGGTTTTGTCAAAGGTACGGATCTCCTTTGCAACGTCAATGCCCGAAAAGCCCGGCATAAGGATATCCAGGCAGTATATATCAAACCGCTTCCCTTTTTCCAGCAACGAAACCAAATCAAATCCGTTTGGAAAGACGGCGTATTCGCAGTTCAGATGTTTTGATAATCGGTATGAATTAATAAGCTGTACAAGATGGGACAGCTCGTCAAGGTTATCATCACAGACGGCGATCTGCAGCATAAGCATTCCTCCATCCTAAGTTTAACATATATTTGGAAAACGAAAACATGATTCATGTAAAAAAAACCATATTTCATGCAAAGGACGTTTTTTTCGAGGTTGTTTTTGGTAAATTGGACTTAGTTGAAAATGAAGCGGGCGGCAAAATCACAATACAAAGCCGGAACATGTGCGGAAAGACGAAGTGATTTTGCGCCCCATAAAACAATAAAAGGAGGGACGTATTATGCTGCCAGCGTTCATCGTAATCATTGCGATTCTGGCGGCCATTGTTCTGTGGGGAATCCTTACGCAGCGCAAGCTGGTGGAGCTTGATGAAAACACCAGCGATGCCATGAGTCAGATCGGGCTGCAGCGTTCAAACCGTTTCGATGCCCTTACAGCTCTTTTGGATGTAACGAAAGGCTGTGCTCAGCGGGAAAGCGAGGCGCTGCTAGAGGCAGTCAAATCCGGAAGAAGCGTAATTACGGCAAAATCCACGCCGGACGATATACTGCGGCAGGAAAGAGTTCTTTCCGAGGCATTGGAAATGATTTCCGTAATGACAGAGCAATACCCGGAATTAAAGGCAAAGCAGAATTATAAAAAAGCAATGGATGCAGAGGAAGTCTTTGAGAATATGGTTCGTAGCAGCCGATGGATTTACAACGACAGCGTAAGGAAGCTGAACCGTAAAATCCGAATGTTCCCTGCCTCCGTGATTGCCAAGATGTTAGGATTCCGGCAAAGAGAATATCTGGAGGAACCGGCGTCCGGTTCAAAATGCCAAATTATGAAATAAAGGATTCTATACGGATAATATTTCATGACGGATTTGGAGGGAACCGTATGACTTACGTCTGCGCGGACTGCGGCTTTTTATTCTATCGGGCAGGGGAGATCGAGAACTGCCCTGCCTGTGAGAAAAGCAATATTCGTTCCGCAACCGAAGAAGAAGCGCAAAAGTTACAGGAACTTCTGGAACAGGAAAATCAAATTTGCGGCGAAAGGAGCAAGAAGCCTTTGTGGAACTGATGATTGCCGATGAGAGCATGCGGGGTTGGACGAAGAACGACTCCGGCAAATGGATGTACTACAAAACGGAAACACAGGTATGCAATCATCTGTCCGGGGGACGTGCTTTACATTCCGCTGAAATAAACGGGTAGCTTCTTCCCCAAAACGCAAAGAATGTGGAAAATGGAATACGCAGGGGCGAGTTTAAGCACACAGATAA
>JAAYWU010000277.1 GCA_012516295.1 Clostridiales bacterium
ATATGATTCAGCCCTATTGGCCAGGCATCTACATTCGTCAAGGAATACCATTGCGTGGGAATGAATTTGTGACAAAAATATACGCCAACCCTGACGGAAGTTTTCCGTAGAAGTTGGCGTTATATTGATGGTGCCGGTGGTGGGACTCGAACCCACACACCCTTGCGGATAACAGCTTTTGAGTCTGTCTCGTCTGCCACTTCCGACACACCGGCGTGAGCAACGAATAATATTATATAATAAATTGACGGAAAAATCAATACATACTTTTAATTTAATGGAAAACAAACGGAGCACCCGAAAGAGGATGCTCCGTCTGCTTTTTATCCTTATCAATCTGCATTAAAAAGAGTAATGCAATGCCTTGGGCAAGCTCCAACACATTCGCCGCATCCCGTGCATTTTTGCGGGTCAACCTCCGCAATGAAATTTTTTACATGGATAGCGTCATGCGGACATGTTTTTTCGCACTTCTTACAACTGATGCAGCCGATTTTACAGACTTTGTTCGTCTGGGCGCCTTTATCACAGTTCTTACAGCGGACAACCGCCTGTTTTTTGACCGGAATAAAGGAAATCAGATGCCTCGGGCAGGCTTTTATACACATGGAACAGGCCTTGCAGCGTGTTGGCTCGATTCTGGCCACGCCATTGCAGACGCTGATGGCATCATATTGACAGGCCCTTACACAGTCACCGAACCCTAAACATCCGAATTGGCAGCTTGCGGGGCCGCCGGCAACACTTAACGCACCCGCACAGGTTTCAATTCCTTCGTATTCAACCCTGTTACTGGTATTGTCGTAACTGCCAAGGCAATGAACGGTTGCGACTTTTTCTTCCATCTCGCCGGATTCGCAGCCAAGGTATTCCGAAATGCTTTTTGCGACAGCGGCTCCGCCGACCGGACACAACCCCGCCTTCACTTCTCCGGCAGCCAACGCTTGCGCGTAGCCGTCGCAGCCGGAAAAGCCGCAGGCGCCGCAGTTTGCGCCGGGAAGCAAATCGCGGATGGCTTCTGCTTTTTCATCTTTTGGAACAGCCATTACAATGGAGGCAAACGCCAGAATCAGCCCGCAGAGCAGCCCGATTCCCGCAACGATCAAAATTGGAATCAGTATTTCATTCATTTGCAGCATCTCCTAACCCAGCATCTTGTCGACAAGCCCCTGAAAACCAAGGAACGATACGGCTGTCAGCGAAGCGGCGACCAGTGTAATCGGCAGGCCCTGTAAGCATTTGGGGATGTCGTTATTCTCGATTCTCTCGCGGATACCCGCAAAAAGCACCATGGCGACCAAAAAGCCGATGCCGGAACCGAATGCGTTCACTAGTGACTGCACAAACCCGAAGCTGGGGTCGGCCTGTCCCTTTTCAATTACCAGCATTGTTACGCCGAGAACGGCGCAGTTGGTGGTGATCAGGGGCAGGTAAATGCCGAGTGCATTGTAAAGGGAGGGGACATATTTTTTCAATACGGTTTCAATAAACTGGACGAGTGCGGCTATAATCAGAATAAACACGATGGTTTGCAGGTAAGCAAGGTTTAACGGAACCAACACATAGGTATAGATCGGCCACGTAACCGCGGTGGAAATTACCATGACAACGGTTACGGCGACGCTCATGCCGGTGGCGGTATCCAGTTTTTTGGAAACGCCAAGGAAGGGGCAGATGCCAAGGAATTTATTAAGAATATAGTTTTCGGTTAAAATAGCGGCCAGAAAGATAGCGAGTAGACTTTTTATCATTTCTTAGCACCCTCCTTTTCTTTTTCCGCCAGCTTGGAGCAGCTTTCGCAAAGCGGGCAGCTTTGGCAGCCGAGCTCCGCCGGCGCCTCCCCCTTGTCGGCAGCGAGTTTGTTTGCAAGGGCAATCAGCATGCCGAAAACGAAGAAACCGCCCGGAGGGAGCAGAAAGATGATAATGGGGGACATGAATCCCGCTGTAATCGGAAATCCAAAGACGGTTCCCGCGCCGAGGAGTTCCCGGATAATACCCATAACCAACAGGGTCGCGGTAAATCCTACGCCCATGCCAAGAGCGTCGAGAATGGACGGGAGCACATTGTTTTTATTCGCAAACATTTCCGCCCTGCCAAGAATAATGCAGTTTACAACAATCAGGGGGAGGAAAATGCCGAGCGCCGCTTTCAGGCTTGGCGAATAGGCTTCCACCAGCATCTGAACAATGGTAACGAATCCGGCGATCAGCGTGATGTAACAGGGAATGCGCACCTTGTCGGGAATTACCTTGCGAAGCAGGGAAATAACCGTGTTTGAGCAAACCAGCACAAAAGTCGTTGCAAGGCCCATGCCGATCGCGTTGCTTGCGGAGGTGCTCAGCGCAAGCGTGGCGCAGGTACCAAGGACAAGGCGCAGTACCGGGTTTTCTTTAATGATGCCTTTGCTGAATTCCTGCCACGGAGTTTTCGCCATTTTATTTGCCCTCCTTTATCTTTTGATACTGCGCAACGGCTTCATTTACACATTCTGTAACCGCCTTGCTTGTGATGGTCGCGCCCGGCATGGCGTTAATCTGGCCTTTTCCGGCGTTTCCGGTTTTCACAAGCTCGAATCCCTTTTCCGGGACGTCTTGCAGGTATTGGTTACGGAAGCTTTCGTTTTGCGCGTTCAGGCCAAGGCCGGGCGTATCTTTGATGGTGAGCAGTACAACGCCGGTCACTTTCCCGTTTTTATCAATGCCGGTCATAACGTTCAAATCGCCGCCGTAGCTTTTCGTC
>JAAYWU010000278.1 GCA_012516295.1 Clostridiales bacterium
GATATCTCGCCACCAGGGACGTTCAGAAAGCTGTCCGCACCGGCATTGCCGCGGGAAGTGCAAGCTCATTCAGCGAGGATCTCGCTTCAAACGAGGATATTCAGGCACTATTAAGGCAAATCGAAATAATTCAGAGTAGGAGTTAAAATGCGTATTACCGATTTGTTGAGCGAAAAAGGCATTGATTTGAATGCAAACCCGAAATCAAAAGCTGACGCGATTGACAGGCTTGTCGATCTGATGGAGCAAAACGGAAATCTGAAGGACAAAGAAGAATACAAACGGCGCGTACTGGACAGGGAAAAAGAAGGTACGACGGGAATTGGCGAGGGCGTAGCCATCCCGCACGCGAAAACAAGCGCGGTATCGCGGGCAGGATTAAGCGCGATGGTCGTGAAAGACGGAGTCGATTATGAATCGCTCGACGGCGAACCCGCCCGCCTTCTGTTTCTGATTGCCGCGCCGCAGACAGATGAAAACATCCATCTGGACGTGCTGGGCCGCCTGTCCGCATTGCTGACGGACGACACTTTCCGCAAAAATCTGATGCAGGCAAAAAGCAAAGCGGAATTTCTTGAACTAATTAACAACGCGGAAACAAAGAAGCTCGCGGAGGAGCAGAAAGAGGAAGCGCCCGAAGGATACCGCCTTCTCGCGGTAACCGCCTGCCCGACAGGCATCGCCCACACCTACATGGCGGCGGAGAGCCTGGAAAAAGCGGCGAAGAAACTGGGCGTCAGCCTGAAAGTGGAAACCGACGGCTCCGGCGGGGCTGAAAATGTCCTGACCAAAGAGGAAATCGCACAGGCGGAATGTATCATTATTGCGGCGGACCGGCAGGTCGAAATGGCCCGTTTCAACGGCAAAAAGGTTCTGCAGGTAAAGGCGTCCGACGGCATCAACCATGCCCCGGAACTAATCCGGCGCGCGCTGGACGGGAATGCACCCGTATTCCACAGCAGTCCCGACGGACAATCCGAGGAAGCGGCTCTGGAAAACGAAGGCGTCGGGCGGCAGATTTACAAGCACTTAATGAACGGCGTTTCCCACATGCTTCCGTTTGTCATCGGCGGCGGCATTTTAACCGCACTCTCCTTCCTGTTTGACAACTATGCAATCGATCCTTCCAAATTCGGAAGCAACACCCCGCTTGCCGCTTTTCTGAATACGGTCGGCGGCGCGGCGTTCGGCTTTATGCTTCCGATTCTTGCCGGGTACATTGCAATGAGCATCGGCGACCGCCCCGCGCTTGTGGCCGGTTTTGTCGGCGGCGCGCTGGCTGTTTCCGGGGGCTCTGGTTTTCTGGGCGCCCTGCTCGCGGGCTTTATCGGCGGATACCTGGCGCTCGGCCTGAAGAAGCTGTTCAGCGGCCTGCCGAAAAACCTTGAGGGGATCAAGCCCGTTCTGCTGTATCCGTTTTTCGGCGTGCTGGTGATGGGCCTGCTTATGACCTTTATCGTCAACCCACCCCTCTCCGCGTTCAATAAATGGCTGACAGACAGCCTGAACGGCATGGGCAGTGCCAGTAAGCTTCTGCTGGGCATCCTTCTTGGCGCGATGATGTCCATTGACTTCGGCGGTCCGATCAACAAGGCGGCTTACGTATTCGGCACCGCGTCCCTCGCGTCGGGCAATTTCAATATTATGGCGGCGGTTATGGTCGGCGGAATGGTTCCTCCGCTTGCGATCGCCCTTTGCACAACCTTCTTTAAAAACCGTTTTACAGCTCAGGAACGCCAATCCGGCGTGGCTAACTATGTGATGGGCCTGTCCTTTATTACGGAAGGCGCGATTCCCTTTGCCGCCGCCGACCCCCTGCGGGTGATTCCCGCCTGTGCGATCGGCTCCGGAATTGCCGGCGGGCTTTCCATGCTTTTCGACTGCACTCTGCGCGCGCCGCATGGCGGCATCTTCGTATTCCCCGTGGTCGGCAACCCGCTGCTGTATATCGTTGCCCTTCTCGCAGGCTCCGTCGCGGGAATGCTCTTACTGGCTATTTTAAAAAAGCCTGTCGATGAACAGGAATAAACCATACAAATTCATAAGAAAAGGAAAGCTGTAATGAAAGAATTCTGTTATGTTATTACCGACCCGGAAGGGATTCACGCAAGGCCGGCAGGAATGCTTGTGAAAGAAGCCGGAAAATTCACCTCCTCCATCAGGCTTATAAAAAACGGAAAAGCCGCGGACGCGAAACGCATTTTTTCCGTCATGAGCCTGGCCGCTAAAAAGGGCGAAACCATTCAGGTAACCGTCGACGGCCCCGACGAAGAAAACGCCGCCGCGGCAATCCGTGATTTTTTAGAAAAGAACCTCTAAAAAACCTCCCATATCTTGAAGCCGTAAGCTTCCCCAAGCCTCCGTATGGCCCATACGGAGGCTTTTTTTAATTTGGATGGCAGATTCTTTCCTGTGCATCTTGACTCCGGCTTAAAATATGATATAATTTTGACAATACTACAGGTGAACCGGAAAGACCAATCTCTTACGGCAAACCGTGTGTTCTTGAAAAAGAAATCGTACTGACTGCATGAGGGTTCGTCCCAAATGGAAAGGCGAGTGAATAGTAATGAAACCGGGGAACGATTATGCTCCGGTCTTGCTTTGCTGTCCCTGTGCCTTTACCGGCACAGGGATTTTTTCTTTTCAGGCTTCACAAAAAATACTGACAGGAAGAAGGGATGGAAATGGATTCACGAATCGCGCTCATTGGCATTGTGGTCGAAAACACCGACTCCGTTGAAAAAATCAACGCGATTCTGCACGAGTACGGAGAATACATTATCGGCAGGATGGGTGTACCCTACCATAAACGCCATATCTCCGTCATCAGCGTTGTCATGGACGCGCCCAACAACGTCATCAGCGCGCTCTCCGGCAAGCTGGGCATGCTGCCCCATGTCAGCACGAAAACCGTTTATTCCAAGCTGCCAGCTTCGGAAGCGCAATAGTAAGGACGGCTGCCAATGAAAGAATTAATTGACAAGCTTTATAAACAAAACACGCTTCACAAAGACGAGCTTTGCGCTCTGCTCGACAATCTGACAGCGGAAAATGCCCCCTACCTTTTTGAAAAGGCTAGAAGTGTTGCAGATAAAAATTTCGGCAACCGGATTTATGTACGCGGGCTGATTGAATTCACGAATTACTGCAAGAACGACTGTTTTTACTGCGGAATCCGGAAAAGCAACCGAAACGCCCAACGGTACCGGTTGACCAAGGAAGAAATCTTATCCTGCTGCGAAAACGGGTATTCCCTGGGTTTCCGCACCTTTGTTTTACAGGGCGGCGAGGACCCGTTCTTTACGGATGACAAGATTGCCGACCTGGTGTTCTCCATCAAAAAAGCATACCCCGACTGCGCCGTAACGCTGTCTGTCGGGGAACGCAGCCGCGAAAGTTACGCGAGGCTGCGCGCGGCGGGCGCCGACCGCTATCTTTTAAGGCACGAGACCGCCGACGCCGGTCATTTCGCCAAAATCCATCCGGGTGAGCTTTCGCTCGAGCAAAGAATACGCTGTCTGCGCGACCTAAAGGAGCTTGGCTATCAGGTGGGCTGCGGATTTATGGTCGGCTCGCCGTATCAGACTATCGACAGTATTGTCGCCGACCTTGAGTTTATAAAAGAGTTTCAGC
>JAAYWU010000025.1 GCA_012516295.1 Clostridiales bacterium
AATGTGGCGCAGGTGAAGAGACTGGTTCCTTATAAATAAGGACGGTCGAAATTAAAAAAATAACCATTTATTGGAGGTAACATAATGGCACGTGTAAAAGGCGCAATTATGACGCGCAAAAGGAGAAAAAAAGTTTTAAAGCTTGCTAAAGGCTACTGGGGTTCTAAGAGCAAACATTTTAAAATGGCCAAACAGGCCGTTATGAAATCTGGCAATTATGCGTTTATTGGCCGTAAAGCCAGAAAGAGAGATTTTCGTCGTCTTTGGATTACCCGTATTTCTGCTGCATGCCGCGCAAACGACGTGAGCTACTCCGTATTTATGAACGGGCTTAAAAAAGCGGGCATTACATTGAACCGCAAAATGCTTGCGGAAATCGCTGTTGCCGATGAAGCTGCTTTCAAGAGCCTGGTCGAAAAAGCAAAGGCAGCACTATAAAAAAGCTGTAATTGCGCCCGGAAGATGCCCGGGCGCAAATTTTATATGGAGAGAACAGAATGCCCGAGCAAATTACAAGCCGTAAAAATGAAATCATAAAGCAGGCTGCCCGGCTTTGCACCAGCGCGGAAACCCGCAGAGAACGGGGATTGTATCTTGTTGAAGGCGCCCGGCTCTGCCGCGATGCCGCCCAGAGCGGAGTGCAGATAGAAACCTTGTTTTATACCGCTCAGGCGAAAGAAAAATATAAGGAATATATCGTTTCCGCCGCCGGTTCAGCACAGGCTGTTTACGAGATTGCCCCCCATGTTGCCGCACCATTGTCCGAGACCAAAACACCGCAGGGTGTTTTTTGTGTTTGCAAAATGAACCGCGCGGCGCGCGATGTGCGGACAATTTCCTCCGGCCGGCATTATCTTGCGCTTGAAAACCTGCAGGATCCGGCGAATTTGGGCGCAATTCTGCGTACGGCGGAGGCGCTGGGGATCGGAGGGGTGATTCTGGGCGGAAGCTGCTGTGACATATATTCCCCGAAAGTGCTGCGCGCAAGTATGGGAGCGGTATTTCGCCTGCCGTTTTTTCTTGCTCCCGATATGCTTTATGCGATAAAGCTGCTTCGGGAGATGAATTTTTCCTGTCTTGCAGCTGTGCCGGATGCTGCGGCACAGCCGGTGACCGCGGTTAATTTCCACGATCATCCCACCGTGCTCATTGTGGGAAACGAGGGGAATGGGCTTACGAAAGAAACGATTCAAGCCTGTTCGTGGCGGGTGACCATTCCGATGCTTGGAAGGGCGGAATCGCTGAATGCGTCCGCTTCCGCTGCAATCCTGATGTGGGAAATGATGCGGGCAGAGTCTGGAGGCGTTTCGGTTGGCAATTGATAAAAGAGCATACTGGGTTTGGCTGCAGCATGCGCTTGGAGCGGGAAGCTCGAAGCAGAACCGTATTCTTACCAATTATGGTGATTTAGAGGATTTCTATGCCGCGGGTATCGAAAACTGGCTTTTGGAAGGTTATTTTACCCAAAATGAACTGGGAAAGCTGAATTCGTATTCCGTTTCCGATGCCTCGGCTCTGATTGAATATAGCGAAAAGA
>JAAYWU010000279.1 GCA_012516295.1 Clostridiales bacterium
GTCATGGAGCTGATGGTTGCCATGGCGAAAAAGTATCAAGAGACGCTTATCATCGTTACCCACGATACGGAAATTGCAAAATACGCCGACCGTATCATTACAATTCACGACGGCAGCGTTCTGAACGACCAAAGCAATGAATCCATTCTGAAAAACCCGGAAAACCTGGAGGAAAAAGTTGTATGAGACTGGAAAAAAGACGCTTGGCTTCCCTTTTCCTGACCTTTTTGATGGCGGCCGCATTTTGCATGGGATATCCGCCCGCGAAGGCATCTAATACTGCGGACCCGGAAATCTACAGCGAAAAACAAACGGTTTTAAAAGGCAGCCCGTTTCAGGCTGTGTTCTATTTTAAACATGCCTATTACAGCAGCACCTATGATATCGTAATTGACGTCAATAATGCAAACGGAGCCATTTCTTTAGGAAAAAAGACGTTTTCCTCGAAAAAGGGTGAAATTGATAACGAAAACGGTGAAGTGAATACCGATTCGAGCAAGAGCTCGGATGATGACGACAGCTATTATAAATATGATTATAAACTTGTTATTCCAGAGAAATATATGAAGCGCGTCGGGGATGGGGCGGGTACGTTGAAATTTACCATCCGCTATTACGATAGCAACGGGGCAAAACTGGGTACCTATTTGGTACAAAAGACCGTTTTTGACCCGACAGGGGCGAATTCAACCGAGGAAAACGGCCGGCTTCAGCTGCAGTCCTACCGTATGGACCATTCGCCCGTGAAGGAGGGAGAGAAATTCAACCTCATTTTAACGATTAAGAACAACGGGCCTTCCGCCTGTAATAATGTAATGTCTGTTTTGGACCCTTCCAGCGCTGAGGGAATCAGTATCCATGGGGTTTCCGATACCCAGTACATAGACTCCATCGCGCCGGGGCAGTCCGTAAACATTACCTATCCGATGACATGCCTGTCCAAAATGGTCACGGGAAATTATACGGTGAGCGTGATTCTTTCGGCGGATGAACTGAGCAAATCTCTTACTTCCAAGATTTTTCTACCGGTAATCGGGACAAAAGCGGATAAGGATGCCGTAAGCAACAGCAACGAAAGCAAGCCGCTGATCATTATTGAAAGCTACGATTACGGCGGAAAGCCGGTGATGGGCGGAAAAGAATTCAACCTGGCAATGCATTTTAGGAATACGAATACCACCACACAAATTGAGAATCTGAAAATTACGGTTTCTTCCGTTGCGGGTACGGATGATAAGTCCGCCGCCGGTGCGTTTACGCCGGCAAAATCCTCGAATACGTTCTTTATTTCCAAAGTTGCGCCCGGTTCTTCTTGTACGGAACAGATCGCCCTGATACCGAAAGCAGACGCCACGCCGAATTCCTACGGCGTTACGGTTGCATTCACCTATGAAGCCGTTCTGGACGGCAAACGGGAGGCGATTGAGGCGAATGAAATCATTTCCATCCCCCTTGTCCAATCCGACCGCGTTGAAGCAAATGAAGCGGAATTGCAGGACCTCATTTCCATGGGGGATGCCGGCCAGCTCAACATCAGTTATGTAAATAAGGGAAAGAGTAAGATATTCAACCTTTCGGTGAAACTGGAGGGGAACTTTTCTACGGAATCGGCGAACACCTATATCGGGAATGTGGAATCCGGCACCGGGGATACTTTTCAAGCGTCCTTGAGTCCATTGGAGGAAGGAACTTTAACCGGAAAGGCAATCTTCAGCTATGAGGACGCCAACGGAAATGTGAAAAGCCTTGTCAAAAATTTTTCCTGCCAGGTAATCGCCCCGCAGGACAACGGGGAGGGACTTGACTCCGAACCCGGTTCTTCGCCGGATGTTTCAAAAAAACCGCCCCTCTGGATGATTTTATCAGGAACAGGGGTTGTGGGCGTTGCGGCGGTTGCCGTATTTCTTGTCATTCGGAAGAAGAGAAAAGCAAAGGAGCAGAAGATGCTGGAAGAAAGCGATGACTATGATGAAGCGTCGTAGGGTGATGGGATAATGAGAATGCAAGATATGCTTTCCATGGCCTTGGGCAACCTCTTTAAGCGCAAGGTGCGGACTTTGCTGACGGTAACCGGCGTTATCATCGGTACCTGCGCAATTGTTGTCATGATGTCTCTGGGGATCGGCATTAAGCAGTCCATGGAAGATACGTTGAAAAACATGGGGGATTTAACGGTAATTACGGTGAATAATACTTCACAGTCCCCGGATGCCGCGGCCCTTGATGATAAAATGCTGAAGAAAATGAAGAAGATGGAACATGTTGTCGCTTTGACGCCGATTTTAAGCATGGATTCGTCCATGATCAGCATACAAAGCAAGAAGTACAAGTTTCAAGGGATGATATACGGTGTTTATCTGGATACCCGGAAGGATTTCGGGTACAAAACGGAGAAGGGCGAACTTCCTTCCGCCGGTGCGGACAAAACAACAATTTTGTTCGGGAAAGATGCGGAATATGATTTTATAGACAGCCGCAAGTCGAGCAACAATATGATTTACCCGCAGCCGGATAAGAATGGCAAGATGCCGGAACCGTATGTCCGCCCGATGAAGGATAAATTTCAGGTAACCGTAACCCTGCCGGAAGATTCGACAGCTGCCGTTAAACCGCTGAAGCTCCGGTGTGTCGGCACTCTTGCCGAAGATGGGGGAAAAATTCCTTATCCGAGCCATTCAATCTTTATGGATGTGACCTACGCGAAGGAATTGCAGGCAAAATACAATAAAC
>JAAYWU010000280.1 GCA_012516295.1 Clostridiales bacterium
CGAAAAGGAAGAAAATAAGAATCCGGTTGGATGTGGTGTCCGAAAAGTTGGGAATACCGGTTGTCGGCACAAGCGCGCGGAGCGGGAAAGGGCTGAACCGCTTGATGGATGCGGTTTCCGCCCTGACTTCACAAAAATGCGAACCGCATCCGTTGGTTATCACCTATGGGGAGGAAATCGAAAAGGCCGTTTCCATCCTGGAACCTGCCGTTCAAAGGGCTTTGCAAGGGAAATTAAACAGCCGTTGGGTCGCTTTGAAGCTTTTGGATGGGGATACCAGCATTCTGGACGCATTGAAAAAACATCTTCAATACGATATCCTCGCCAATCGGGAAATAGCGGAATGCCTGGAAAAGGCGTGGCAATCGCTGGATGAAAGCGGGATCCCGCCCGAGATGTTCCGGGACAAAATTGTCACGAAAATCGTGCAGACCTGCGAAGAAATCGGCCGGTGCGCAGTGGTTTATGAACAGCGGGAGTATGCCGCACGCGACCGGAAAATCGATAAAATACTTACTTCAAAAGCAACGGGCATCCCGATTATGCTGCTCTTGCTCTGCGGTATATTCTGGCTGACGATCACCGGCGCCAATTATCCGTCGGAGCTGATCGCAAACGGCCTGTTTTGGGTGGAAGACCGGTTGTCCGAGCTTTTCACAGCGGCCAATGCCCCGCTTTGGGTAAAGGGGCTGTTAATAGACGGCTGCTACCGGACGCTGGCATGGGTGGTTTCCGTTATGCTGCCGCCAATGGCGATTTTCTTCCCGCTGTTTACCCTGCTGGAGGATTTGGGATACTTACCGCGCGTTGCTTTCAATCTGGATTATTTTTTCCGAAAAGCATGTGCGCATGGCAAACAGTCACTAAGTATGTGTATGGGATTTGGGTGTAACGCCTGCGGCGTGATTGGCTGCCGGATTATTGACTCTCCCCGCGAGCGCCTGATCGCAATCCTTACCAATAATTTTGTTCCGTGCAACGGGCGGTTCCCAACGCTCATCGCGGTGATCACCATGTTTTTTGCGGGCGGGGCGGCGGGCCCTTTTCAATCGCTGGTTTCAACGCTGATGTTAACCGCGGTCATTGTTTTGGGCGTAATCATGACTTTGCTCATTTCCAAACTATTGTCGAAAACCATCCTGAAAGGAATGCCGTCCTCCTTTCATCTGGAGCTTCCGCCGTACCGCAAACCGCAGATCGGAAAGGTAATCGTGCGCTCCATCTTTGACCGTACGCTCTTTGTCCTTCGCCGGGCGGCGGCGGTTGCGGCGCCGGCCGGGCTGGTTATCTGGCTGATGGCGAATCTGAAAGCGGGCGATTCCAGCATCCTTACGCTATGCGCGGATTTCCTTGATCCGTTTGCGCGGCTGATCGGGCTGGATGGCTATATCCTCATGGCTTTTATCCTGGGCTTTCCCGCCAATGAAATTGTGTTTCCCCTTATTATTATGAGCTATATGGCGACCGGCGCTTTAACGGATTATGAAAGCCTGGCGCAATTGCACACCCTGCTTATCGACCACGGGTGGACCTGGCTTACGGCTATCTGTGTAATGCTGTTTTCTTTGATGCACTGGCCCTGCGGGACAACATGCCTGACGATAAAAAAGGAAACGCAGAGCATGAAATGGACCTTGCTGTCCTTCGCGCTTCCTACGGTTTCCGGATTGGCCGTATGTTTCTTCGTGGCAAATACCGCCCGGCTTTTTGGGTTGGCCTGAATCGTAGGAACGGGCTGTTTATGCGCAAGTTTTTGTGCTTTCGGTACGGATGAAGCGGATGGGCGCAATTGCTTCATCCGCCGGAACATGGTATATTAAAACTGCCGGGGTAAAAACCGGCAAATGAATTTGTTGTTTGGGGAAAAAGTATGAAAAAGCTGGTTGTTGGGATATTAGCCCACGTGGACGCGGGAAAAACCACCCTGTCGGAAGGGCTGCTCTACCGGAGCGGGCGCCTGAAAAAGCTGGGACGGGGCGATCATCAGGATGCGTTTCTGGACACCGATGCCCTGGAGCGCGAGCGGGGCATTACTATTTTTTCAAAGCAGGCGTTGTTCACGCTGGGAGAGATGGAAGTCACGCTGCTGGACACGCCGGGCCATGTGGACTTTTCCAGCGAAATGGAGCGTACGCTGCAGGTGCTGGACTACGCCATCCTGGTCATCAGCGGTACGGAAGGCATACAGGGGCATACTCTGACGCTGTGGAAACTGCTGGAACGGCACGGTATTCCGGTGTTCCTGTTTATCAATAAAATGGACTTAGCCGGAGCCGACCGGTCCGGTTTGCTGGAAAATCTGAAACAGAGATTCCATGACGGCTGTGTGGATTTCGGCGCGACGGGGGATTCCTTTTGGGAAAACGTGGCCATGTGTGACGAGGATGTGCTGACCGGCTATTTGGAGCGGGGCAAGGTGACGGATGACGAGGTTGCCTCTCTGATCGCGCGGCGCAGGCTGTTTCCCTGCTATTTTGGTTCCGCGCTGAAGCTCGACGGGGTGGACGCTTTTCTGCAGGGGCTGGAACGCTACACCCGCTGTCCGGATTATCCGCCTGCGTTTGGCGCGAAGGTCTTTAAAATTGCCCGCGACCCGCAGGGGAACCGGCTTACCTATATGAAAATTACCGGCGGAAGCCTGAAGGTAACAACGCTGCTGACCAACCGGCGGGAGGGCCTTCCGGAGGAAGTCTGGGAGGAGACGGTCGACCAGATCCGCATTTATTCCGGCGCGAAGTACATTACGGCGGACGAGGCCCCCTCCGGCACGGTTTGCGCGGTGACCGGGTTGAGCAGGACGTATTCGGGCGAGGGGCTGGGGATTGAATATGCCTCGGAAAAGCCGGTGCTGGAATCGGTTTTGACTTATCAGGTGCTTCTGCCCGACGGATGCGACACGCACGCCGCGCTTTCCAAGCTGACCCAGCTAGCGGAAGAGGACCCGCAGCTCCGTATTTTTTGGAACGAGCACCTGCGGGAAATCCATCTTCAGCTCATGGGAGAGGTACAGCTTGAAGTTCTGAAACGGCTGATTTCCGAGCGCTTCGGCCTGGAGGTGGAGTTCGGCCCCGGAAACATTGTCTACCGCGAAACGATTGCGGCGCCGGTGGAGGGAGTGGGGCATTTTGAGCCGCTCCGCCACTATGCGGAGGTCCACCTTCTGATGGAACCGGGCGAGCGGGGAAGCGGGCTTCAGTTTGATACCATTTGCAGCGAGGACATGCTCGACCGGAACTGGCAGCGCCTTGTTCTGACCCATTTGAAGGAACGCACGCACCTGGGGGTGCTGACCGGTTCCCCGATTACGGATATGAAGATTACGCTGGTGGCGGGAAAAGCGCACGAAAAACACACCGAGGGCGGCGACTTCCGGCAGGCGACCTAGCGCGCGGTGCGGCAGGGGCTGATGTCCGCCGAGTGCATCCTGCTGGAGCCATGGTACGATTTCCGGCTGGAGATTCCCGCGGATTATGTGGGGCGGGCGATGTCGGACATGCTGCGGATGTCGGGGAATGTTGCCCAGCCGGAGACCGTCGGGAACGAGGTGGTTCTGACCGGTTCCGTTCCGGTGGCGGAAATGCGGGGCTATGCTTTGGAGCTTACCTCCTATACGAAGGGGCGGGGGAGGCTTTCCTGCACGCTGAAAGGATACGAGCCCTGCCATAATCCGGAGGAAGTTATTGCGGCAATCGGCTACGACAGCGAGCGGGACACGGAAAACCCGGCGGATTCCGTTTTCTGTTCCCATGGCGCCGGAGTTGTTGTCAAATGGAATGAAGTGCACAATCATATGCATTTGGAAAGCTTCCTGAAACCGGAAACGGCGGAAGAGGAGCCGGAAAAATTCCCGTCCGCCGCGCGGCGCACGTCGGCCTATACCGGGTCCCTGGAACAGGACAAGGAACTGAAAGCCATCTTTGAAAAGACGTACGGACCGGTGAAGGAGAGGCATTTTTACCGGCAGCCGCGGCAGGAGATGGAGGAATCATCCGAGCAGCACGCCGCCCAATCCCGCGCTGCCGGCCCGGAGTATCTATTGGTGGACGGTTATAACATCATTTTTGCATGGGAGGAATTGAGCCGGGTGGCCCGGGATAGTCTGGATACTGCCCGGAATCTGCTGATGGACATTCTCAGCAACTATCAGGGCTTTAAAAAGTGCAATGTGATTTTGGTCTTTGACGCCTATAAAGTTCCGCATAATACGGGGGAAGTCGTCCGCTATCACAATATTCATGTTGTGTTTACCAGGGAAGCGGAAACAGCGGACGCGTACATTGAAAAGGTTACCTATGAGATTGGGAAGAAGCACCGCGTTACGGTGGCCACCTCGGACAGCGCGGAGCAGCTCATTATTTTGGGGCATGGCGCCCTGCGCCTTTCCGCAAAGGCTTTTCGCGCAGAAATCGAACGCACCCAGGGGCAGATTTCGAAGATTCTGGCTGCAAACCGATGGGAAGGGCAAAAACAGCCGTTTAACCTTCCAAAGGCAAATACACAGGGGACGGGTCCCAAGCGGGAAAAAGAATAAAATGCAGGCTCCGGAATTCCAATTACGGAATTCCGGAGCCGGTTTTAAGGGATTTATGAGAAGACTGTTGCTTTCTTTATTTCGCGATTCGGATGACAGATTTTACGATATTTGCTTTGTCCTTCACGCTGGAATCCATTGCGTTCTGAATGTCGTCAAAATCAAAGATATTGGTTACGATTCCGTTCAGGTTTATTTTACCGCTTGCAACCGCTTCAATTGCCATGGGATAAATGTTGCGATAGCGGAAAACGGTCTTGAAGGTCAGTTCCTTGTCAAGAGCAAGGCTCATCGGCATATTGATATAGCCTGTTTTCCCGTATCCTACCAGAACAACATTGGCACCTTTTTTCGCCATGAAAACAGCCTGCTGCGAAGTGATTTCCGTGCCCGCGGTCTCAATAATCACATCGGCGCCCTTGCCGCCGGTCAATTCCAGCACTCTTTTTACGGTATCCTCTTTGGCGGCGTTGATCACGCCCGTTGCGCCTAGCTCCATCGCCTTGTCCAGGCGTTTCTGCATAACGTCCGAAACGTAAACCCTGGATACGCCCAACGCTTTCAGCGCCATCATGGAAACCAGACCGATACAGCCGGAACCGAGTACCACGGCGGTCTGGCCCATGTGGGCGTCGCCCTGCCGCGCGGCATGAAATCCAACGGCCAACGGCTCAATCAGCGCGCCTTCCATCGTGCTTACGTTCTCCGGCAGCTTAAAGCACAGTTCCGCTTCATGTGCGACATACTCCTGAAATACGCCGTCATACGGCGGGGTGGCAAAGAATTCCACATCGGGGCAGAGGTTGTACCGGCCGGATTTGCAGAATTCACAGTGGCCGCAGGTCTTTCCGGGTTCCAGCGCCACGCGGTCCCCAACCTTCAAATGGGTAACATCCTTGCCGACTTCCACAACAACGCCGCCCGGTTCGTGCCCCAGTACAAACGGGGGATTTACCTTGATGTCACCGATACAGCCCATTTCATAAAAATGAAGGTCCGAGCCGCATACGCCGACATATTCCAGCTTTACCAGTACTTCGTTGTCCTTCGGAACCGGGATGTCTCTTTCGACGAAGCCCATTTTCCCGACCCCGTTCATAACTGCAACTTTCATTTTCCCTTCCATTTTGATACCTCCATTATTTATTTTCCGACTTCCGCTTCAAATAAATCCTTTGTTCTGCTGTATAATTCCTGATATATTTCGTAGGAAGTTCGGTATTTAACCATTTTGCTCTGATTGGGATAATAGACCTTGCTATCGAATGTAATATACCGGTTGCAGGCTTCCTGTATGCTGCTGAAGATTCCGGTTCCTGCCCCAGCCATAATGCATGCGCCAAGGCAAGCCTGCTCCTTTACGCAGCTCACATGGACTTCCTTTTCAAAAATATCTGCCTGTATCTGGAGCCACACATCGCTGGAGGCTCCGCCACCCGAAGCAATGATACGGTCGCCCTTGATTCCGATTTCGTCAAAGATTTGCAGCGAGTCTTTTAGGCTGAAAGCGACTCCCTCCATAACAGAGCGGATTATGTGCCGGTTATCGTGGCGGAGCTGCAGGCCGAAAAACATTCCCCGGGCTTTCGGGTTCATATGCGGCGTTCGTTCACCGGATAGATAGGGGAGATAAATAAGCCCGTCGCTGCCGGAATCAATTTCTCCAGCCATGTTGCTCATCAGCTTGTAATCCTTTATGTGCAGCAATTTGTTTTTCAGCCAGTTCAGGGTCATGCCGCTGCAAAGAGCCGCTCCGTAAACCGTATAGGCTTTGTCAATAGAGTGGCAGAAGGTGTGCGTGCGCAGCTCGGAATCGTATCCGTCCTTTTTCGAGTAGGTGGAAATCTGCCCGCCGGTCCCGATGTTGGAAATGATCAGGCCCTCCCGGACCGCGCCGTTTCCAATGCTCTGCGCCGGCTGGTCGCCGGAACCGTAAATGACGGGGATACCCGCCCGAAGCCCGGTTTCCTTCGCGCATTCTTCCGTAATATATCCGGCAATTTCCGTTGCCTCATGGCACGCGGGGAAAATGGATTCCGGAAGGCCGAAGCGCTTGAGGATATCCCATGCCCAGTCCCTTTTCCCAACGTCAAAGGCAAGCGAGGCGGACGCGTCCGACGTATCCGTTCCGAAATTCCCGGTCATTTTTAGCCGGATATAATCCTTGGGATGCAGTATTTTATAAGTTTTCCGGAAAATGGCAGGCTCGTTCTCTTTCACCCAGAGCAAAGAGGGAAATGCAAAACCGGTGAATGCGCGGTTATGGAAAATCTGTGCCATTTCCTCCAGGCTTAGTTTTTTGTTCATTTCCTCGAGCTGCTTTTCCGAGCGCTAATCCAGCCAAATGATAGCCGGCCGAAGCGGAATCCCGTGTTCGTCCGTTATCACCAGCCCGTGCATTTGTCCGGAAAAGCCGACCGCGGCAATGGAATCAAACGCTTCACGATGCTGTTCTTTCAGCTTTTTCAATATGGTTACCGCAGCGTCCCACCACATTTCGGGGGCCTGTTCGGCGTAATTTGCATGGGGTATGCTTACCGTATAGCTTTGCGCAGCCACGTCGAGTACTCCGCTATCGATATCCAACAGCATTGCCTTTATACTGGAGGTCCCCAGATCGATTCCTAGAATTGTCTTCATGGTTTTCTCCTTTAATGATGGGTTGTTTTAAGCTGCTTCCTTTTTTGAAGATGTAAAGATCTGAAGAAGCACGGATGCAATGATAATCAGGCCTTTAATAACATCCTGCGGATAAGACGGTACGGAGAGAAGGTTCATAATATTTCCGATTAAGGCAAGAACCAAAACACCGACTACGGTTTTCACCGCGGAGCCCGTACCGCCGGAAAGGCTGGCACCGCCGATGACACAGGCGGCGATGGCGTCCAGCTCAAGGCCTTCGCCGTAAAGCGGGGTGCCGATACCGGTTCTGGAAGCGGCCATGACGCCGCCGAGCGTAGCACACAGGCCGGAAATCGCGTAAACAGCGATTAAGTAGTAATTCACCCGGATACCGGACAGGCGCACACAGTTTTCATTGCTGCCGATTGCCAAAACAATCCGCCCGAAAGAGGTGCGGTTAATAACGAAAGCAAAAATAGCTACGACAACCAGCGCCAATACAAGAAGCAGCGGGATAATATGGGCGATGGTATTCTGCCCAAGCTGGCTGATGGTGTTGGAGGGTGTGCGGATGGGGGAGCCGTTTGAAAGAATAAACGCGGCGCCCCGGATAATCGTCATCATCGCCATGGTTACGATGAAAGCCGGCATTTTGAATTTGGCAACCAAAACGCCGGAAAGCGTTCCGCAAACCAGCCCCAGCGCGACGTCCAGTAAAATTGCCGGGATCAGCCCGAGGCCGGAGTTAATGAAAATCGCCACGAGAACGCTTCCGCAGGCGAGATAGGAACCGACCGACAAATCAATTCCTCCGGTTGCAATCACAAGCAGCATGCCCATGCTCACCACAGTAAGCGCCGCGTATTGTCTGCTGATATTGAAAAGGTTCGTGAGAGTGAGGAAATCGGGCGATATCGCCATGCAGATAATCAGGCAGACCGCAAGCATTATATAGGTGTTATATTTCTTAATAAATTCAGTAATGGAATTGCTGTATTTTTTTGCATCGGTTTTCATTTCTTATTCCCCCACACATATTTTCATGATATTGACGTCCTGGAGATCTTCTTTCGGAAGCTCTCCGGTGATGCTGCCCCGACGCATGACATAGACCCGGTCGCTCATGTTGAGAATTTCCTCCATTTCGGAAGAAATCATAATAACGGCGATGCCGGATTCGGCCAGATCGTTGATGATTTTATAGATTTCCGACTTCGCGCCCACGTCCACGCCCCTGGTGGGCTCGTCAAGAATCATGAGCTTGCAGTCCGCGGCAAGCCATTTGGACAAAGCCACCTTTTGCTGGTTCCCGCCGCTCAGGCTGGAAACCTTGTCGCTCAGGGCATGGTACTTTGCGCTGACTTCCTTCAAAATGCTTTCCGCAAGGCCTTTATCCGCTTTTCGACAGATAACAGAGGCCTTCGTTACTTTTTTCAATGCTGTCAGGGTTACGTTATTTCTAATTGGCATGTCAAGCAGGATCCCCTGTTGCTTGCGGTCTTCCGGCAAAAAGCCGATTCCGTTTTTTACCGCCTCATAGGGACTCTTGAATACCACTTCTTTTCCAAAGTAAGTAATGGTTCCGCTGTCTATTTTATCCGCACCAAAAATTGCGCGCATAGTTTCCGTTCTTCCGGCGCCGACAAGCCCGCTGAAGCCTACTACTTCGCCTTTCCTTATATTAAAGGAGATGTTTTTTACCATTCTGCCGGCGTTCAGATTTTTTACCTCAAGCACAATATCACCGATTTTCGCATTGCGTTTGGGGAAAAGCGTGGTTAATTCCCGTCCGACCATTTTTTCAATCAGTTCGTCTTTGCTGATGTCTTTTGTGTCGTAATCGCCTATGTAACAGCCGTCTTTCATAACGGTGATTTTATCGCACAGCTCAAAAATTTCCTCCAGCCTGTGGGAGATATAAATAACCCCCATGCCCTGATCCCGTATATTCCTCAATAACACAAAAAGCTTTTGGATTTCGTTAAAGGTCAGCACAGCTGTCGGTTCGTCTAGAACCAAAATTTTTACATTTCTTGATAAGGATTTGCAGATTTCAACCACCTGTTGGTACGCTACGGATAAATCCATAATGCGTGCGTTCGGGTCGATGTCGCCGAAGCCCAGTTTCGTAAGAATATCCTTTGCGTCCTGCTTCAGCTTTTTCCAGTTGATAACCCCTCCCTTGGAAGAGAGTCTGTCAATAAAGATGTTTTCCGCAACGGTTAAATGCGGAGCCAGCATGAGCTCCTGATGAATGACGGAGATTCCCAGTTCCCTGCTGACTTTCGGAGAGGAGATTTTCCGAACCTCGCCGTCAATTTTAATCGTGCCTTCATCGCTTGGGAAAGCGCCCGCCAGAATGTTCATCAGCGTGGATTTTCCCGCGCCGTTTTCACCAATCAGGGCATGAATTTCTCCTTTTCCCAATTTGAAATTCATATTGTCCAAAGCCTTTACTCCGCTGAAACGCTTTGAAATATTCTCCATCTCGACCAGATATTCGCTGCCCATTCCTATGCCTCTCTTTCAAACTGTCCTGCCCAATTTGGGCAGGACAGAACATGTGGACTCAATAAAATTCATTCGATTAGAAAATAGCATTCGGATCATAGAAGGTGTCGACATTGTCTTTGTTAATGCAAACAGGATCGGTGTTTACGGTAGCGCCGAAGGAATTCTTATCCGCGCCTTCCATTAAGAGTTTCGCTGCGACTTCAATTCCCTTTTTCGCAACCAGGGTCGGGCTGTTCAGGCCGGTGGCTTTATAGGCGCTGTCCTGCTTAATCAGTTCCAGCGCGCCCTTCATACCGTCCGCGGCCGCAAAAATCTTAATCTGGTTCAGCTTGCCCGCGTTTTCAATGGCCTTTTTCGCACCGATCAGCATGCTGTCATTCTCGCCGATTGTGCAGTTGATGTTCGGGTTTGCAACAAGGATATCTTCCATAGCCGGAAGGCCTTCGTCGGTTGTCCAGTTGCCCCAGCCCTGTGCGACAACTTCAAAATTTGCCTTCTCGTTGTAAGCCTTGCCCTTGTCGGTTAATTGCTGTTCAAATGCTTCGGCAAGCTTCCAAGCTTCTTCCTCTGTGCAGCCGATACGGCCTTCCAGGAAACCGCAGAACAGGCCGACTCTTCTGTCCTGTCCGCCGGGGTTGCCTTTGTTGCCGCTTAACAGGGCCGCAGAAATTTTGGTCGCTTTGTCGTACTGCTTTGCACCGTACAGGCCGACAACCCTTCCGTTTGAGCGGTCTGGGGCGGAAATGCTTGTGACAACCGGAGCGGATTTATCAACATGGCTGTCGATTCCAATGACCGGGATGCCCGCGTTCGTTGCTTCCTCAATGCTTAAGGTTGCGGCCTGGGTATCAACAACATTGATGAAAATTAAGTCATAGTGCTGGGAAATAAAGGTTTCCATGTTTTTCTGTTCGTTTTCAATCTTGTTTTTTGCGTCGAGTACGGTTACTTCAAATCCCTTTGCTTTGCCTGCTTCCACAAGGCCGTTTGCAAGCGCTGTCTGGAACTCGTTTTCCAACGTCTTCTGGGCAAATCCGATCTTGAACGTTTTCTTACCGGAAGCCTGGGACGTGGCTGCGGACTGAGCGGAAGCGTTCCCGGACGAAGCGGTTGAACTGCTTGCGCAGCCGGTTACCATACTGCCAGCCATGATGACTGTTAAAATAGCTGCTAAAAGTTTTTTCATGTAATTCTCCTCCTGCATTTTCGATTAAATCAATTAAATGAATTAATCAATTTTGTGATTTTATTATAACACTCGATGTTTAAATGTCAATAGAAAAGTAGAAATCCTTAAAATTTTTATTGATAATGGATGAATAATACGATTTTAAGCAAAATAAGGACCTCTGTTCTGCGCAGAGGTCCTTTTAAGAATTGATCCGTCTTTGCAAATCCGTTAAGGATGAATGTTTTCTTCGATAAAACGGGCGGGGTTTTCAAATACTTCATTAATCGCCACAATCGCGGCGCCGTGCAGAATGGAATCGTTCTTGATGTTGCTGAATCCGATTTTAAGATTTTCCCATACTTCGGGGATTACCCGGCTTTTTACGGTTTCGCAGACGGTATTGTACATCAGGCTGGGATTGATATGTGCCATTTCATCGCCCAAAATGATCATATCCGGGTTGAAGTTATTGACGATATTTACAATGCCGATCCCCAGGTACTCGCACGCCTCCGTAAACTTTTGCAGGCAGATGGGGTCGCCCTGCTTCGTCAATTCTTTTATCTGTTCAAAAGTATATTTTTTCTTTGTTGCCTCATTGACGGCGTTTGTAAACGCAATGGAGGAGCAGTATTTTTCAAGGCACCCGGTGTTTCCGCAGGAGCACTTTAAGCCGTTGAAATCAATACAGGTATGGCCGATTTCGCCCGCGGTTCCCAGCGAACCCTTCATTACCTCGCCGTCGATCATAATTCCGGCGCCGATTCCCTGTCCCACCGCGACATAGATCAGCACATCGCATTCCGACGCTTCCTTTGAATGCCATTGCTGTGTGTAAACGCCCGCGTTCGCGTCGTGTTCCAATATAACCGGTATATGATACAGCTCTTCCAGCTCTTTCTTAATTAAAATATGCTTCCAGCCCTCAGCTTCCGTCATCAGTCCGATGCGCCCCTCTTTTTGAATAAACGGGCCGGGTATGGCAACGCCGATGGAAAGAATGGTATAGGATCGGTTCTGATTCAGGAATTCCTGTATCATATTTTTAATATTCGAAAAAATATCCTTTGGCTGCTCTTCCAAATTGGTTTCCACCCGTTGCAGCTGATGCATTTTTCCTGTTAGGTCAAACAGGCCGACGGAATAATATTTGCGGGCAATCCGTACGCCGATTACGCGGAAGGTGTCCGTGTTAATGGCAATCCCGATGGAGCGTCTCCCTTTGCTGCCGTTTAGGAAACCGACCTCTTTTACAAAGCCCCATTTGATAAAATCATTAATGATATTCGTAACGGTGGCCTGCTTTAAACCCGTTGTGTTCGCCAACTGAACCCGGGAGCACATGCCCTGTTTACGAAGCAAACTGATAATAAGCGATCGGTTGAATCCTTGAATGGTATCCTGGTTGATCCCTTTGTTTCTCTTTTTCATTCTTTCACCAAACCTATATAATAAATTGAATTAATTAATATCTTAGTTTAATTATATCTATTATACATTCCTTGTCAATAAAAGATTTCCTTTCTTCATATATTGCTGGCGCAATAAGTGTTCAATCCGTACATAAATTTTAAAATGTTGTTGACATCAATGTAGAAATATGCTAACTTATATATATGAACAAAAAGCAATAAAATAATAGGTGTGTTACTGATTCGTCAGGCATTAACCGGATTTTCTTTGTCCGTGTTAATGCTTTTTTGTTTATGGTGGGGTGGTGGTAGGATGACGGAAGTATATCGCATTTTACGCGTGATGAATAATAATGTGATTCTAGTCCGCAGGAAATCAAAGGATACCCAGTTGGTTCTGATCGGGAAGGGACTGGGCTTTAAAAGGAAACCCGATATGGAAGTTGCGATCGATTCCGAACAGATTGAAAAATCTTTCCTCGCTTGCGATACAAAGGGGAAGAACGATTATCTCACTCTTATTGAGAATCTTGACGATAAACTGATCGGGCTTTGTTCTGAAATCACTTTGATGGCAGAGAAAAGGATGGGCCGGTTAAACGAAAATTTGCTGATTGTTTTAACCGACCATATCGGGTTCGCAATCGAACGGATAAAAAAGGGCATCGAGATTCAGAACCCGGTTGTCTATGAAATTAAGAATCTGTATCCGGAAGAGTTTCGGGTCGGGCTTGCGGCAAAGGACCTGATCAAGGAGCAGCTGGGGATCGAAATCAACGACGACGAGGTTGCCTTTATTGCCCTGCATCTTGACGCGGCAAAGCTGCATATAAAAGCATCCGATTCCTTTAATA
>JAAYWU010000281.1 GCA_012516295.1 Clostridiales bacterium
CAGGGAATACAACGTTTCCCCTTTCTGAAAATGAAAAAGCTTTGGCCCCATGCCTATTGCAAACTCATTCACCCGGATTCCGGACAGTTTCGCTGTAAAGAAATGCCCGAATTCGTGAATAAAGATAATGAAACCGAAAAGCAATACCGCGATAACGACTAATAATACCTGTATAATACGATCACCTCATCATTTGCCAGAAACTTTAATAACATATTCTCTGGCATACGTGTCTGCATTTTCTATTTCGTCAACGGAGGAAACCACCCGGACATCCGGTTGATTTTCCACCGCCTGAGCGACCAGTTCGCCAATCTGAAGGAACGATATCCGGCGATTTAAAAACAGTTTAACGGCCACTTCGTTTGCCCCGTTCGCCGCCGCGGGAGCAAGCCCGCCGCGCTCGATTGCTTTTCGGCAGGCGGCAAGGCAGGTAAAGGTCTCCAAATCCGGCTTATAAAAGGTCAACTTACCGTAATCGGTCAAGTCCAATTGCCCGACCGGCGAGGGAAAGCGCTGCGGCCATGTAACGGCATACTGAATTGGAATACGCATATCGGGCAGGCCGAGCTGCGCAATCACAGAATTGTCTTCGTATTCGATCATAGAATGCACGATGCTTTCGCGGTGCACAACAACGGAAATTTTCGAAGCCGGCATGTCAAACAGCCAGGACGCTTCTATGATTTCCAGTCCTTTGTTCATCATAGTGGCAGAATCGATTGTAACCTTTGCACCCATGTTCCAGTTCGGATGTTTCAAAGCCTGCTGGGGTGTAACATCCCGTAATTCTTCTTTGGTCTTACCAAAAAAAGGCCCGCCGGAAGCGGTAAGAAGCAGGCGTTTCAATGCTTTCTTCTCCGGACAGCCCTTCAGGCATTGGAAAATCGCGGAATGTTCGCTGTCCACGGGCAAAATCCGGACAGACTTTTCTTTCGCTGCTTTCATAACCAGCGAGCCGCCGGCAACAAGGGTTTCCTTATTTGCCAAAGCAACGTCTTTTCCCGCCGCAATCGCGGCAAGAGTCGGCTTTAAGCCCACCATGCCGACAACCGCATTTACAATCAAATCCGCGCCGGAAAACGCCGCGGCTTCGCAAAGGCCTTCCATTCCTCCAACGACGCGTACCGAAGTATCCGCCACCGCAATTTTCAGCTTTTTCGCAGCATCTATATCAAAAACCGCAACAAGCTCCGGTTTGAATTCACGAATTTGATCTTCCAGCAGCGCAATATTCGAATTTGCCGCCAGCGCACAAACACGAAGGTTCAACCCCCGAACGACATCCAGCGTCTGCGTGCCGATCGAGCCTGTTGAACCCAAAATCGATAAACATCTTTTCATTATTATTCACCATTTTGCAATTTTATTGCATCGCTGCCGTAAATTAATTGATAACAATCGGCATAAAATGAACAAACAGATACACGAACGGCGCTTCGAAAATCACACTATCGAAGCGATCCAGAATTCCGCCATGGCCCGGAATCAGTTCGCCGAAATCCTTAATATGGCAGCTCCTTTTTATCAGCGAGAAACTGAGGTCTCCCAATATGGACATAATCGTTCCGAAAAATCCGATTAAAAACAGCGATAAATAGGAAACATTCACACTATAAGCATAATACACCACATGGAAAATGTAGCCGAAAACGATCATTGCAGCAATGTTTAATACAAAACCGCCGATGACCCCTTCCACCGTTTTTTTCGGGCTGATATTCGGGCAGAGCTTATGCTTCCCAAAGCGGCTCCCCGCGAAATAAGCTCCCGTATCCGCAATCCACGCGGAAAAAATCGCAATAATCACATAAAACATGCCATGCTTTCCGCCAACCGTGCGCAAACTGATAATCGTCTGCAAAGCGGTCGGAATCATCAAGGACATGCTGTATATAACGCCAACTTCACGAAATGTTATAAATTGATGGTAGAGGATCAGAGCGCTGAAAATCACAACGGTATATAGAAAATAAAATCCCTGCTGCAAAACCCCAAGATGCATCATATGCGGTTCGGCAACAAGCTGCAGCAACGGCACCGCCGCAGAAAAAAGAAGGCTTGGGATAACCAGAACATGTTTCTTCAATAATCCCAAGGCGGCTATAATTTCGTAAACCGCAAGCACGGAAATGAGGGAAATTGCAATATTCAAAGCTGCCGGGCAAGTATTGTTAAATATCACGATTGCTGCTAAAAAGATAACCAGTGAGACTCCCGAAGCAACTCTTTGTTTCAATTAAACCCCTCCAAATCGCCTGTCGCGGTTTGCATATTCTTTAAGCGCACGATCCAAATCCTTCGTTTTGAAATCCGGCCACAAAATATCCATAATGACATATTCGGAATAGGCGGACTGCCACAGTAAAAAATTTGAAATACGGTTCTCCCCGCTCGGGCGGATAATCAAATCCGGATCCGGCTGCCCGCCTGTGTACAGTTTTTGGGCTATGGAGTTTTCATCAATCTCTTCCGGTGATAATTTGCCATTTTTCACGTCTTCCGCCAACAATTTCATCGCACGCGTAATTTCCGCACGTCCGCCGTAATTCATGGCGATATTTAACACCATACCGGTGTGATCCGCCGAAACGGCTTCTGTTTTGGCAAATAATTTCTGAAGCTCCGGTGAAAAAACTGTGGTATCCCCAATAAAGCGCACTTTTATATTTTCATTTAAAAAGTCGCGCAAAGCTTCTTCTAGATACTGCTTAAACAACTTCATCAGGCCAAGAATTTCTTCCTGCGGCCTTTTCCAATTTTCCGTTGAAAAAGCGTAAATCGTCAGATACTGTATCCCGATTGAGCTACAGTATCGCGTAATTGTTTTAAAAACAGCCGCGCCAGCCGAATGGCCAACGGAACGCGGCAAGCCGCGTTTTTTGGCCCAGCGGCCATTCCCGTCCATAATGATACCGACATGGCGCGGCAGACGATTCTCTTTCATTTTATAATTATCCTATATTTCTAAAATTTCCTTTTGTTTTTTCTCAAACACGCTGTCGACCTGTTTGCAGTATTTATCGGTTAAATCCTGTGCTTTCTTCTCAGCCTGTTTTAATTCGTCTTCCGTAAGCTCCGAATTTTTCTTCATTCCCTTGAGCTTATCCAACGCGTCGCGGCGGATATTCCGGATGGTAATTTTCCGCTCCTCTGCCATTTTACTGATATCCTTAACTAAATCACGGCGTCTTTCCTCAGTAAGCGGAGGGAAGGTAATTCGAATAATCTTACCGTCGCACTGCGGATTGATACCGATATCCGAAGTTTGAATCGCTTTTTCAATTGCTTTACAAACAGAAACATCCCAAGGCTGGATTGTTAAAATTCTTGCTTCGCTCACAGATACCGCGGCAAGCTGGTTAATTGCAGTCGGAGTGCCGTAATAATCGACTTTGATTTTATCCAGAACTGCCGGGTTCGCCCTTCCAGCCCGGATTGATGCAAATTCATCCGATAAGGTGTTGACACATTTCTTCATGCGTTCCTCTGCATTTGCCAATACTTCTTTCATAACGAATCCTCCTCTACAATTGTGCCGATCGGTTCTCCGCATACTGCCTTTACGATATTTTCAGGCTCGTTGATGCTGAATACCAGAATCGGAATGTTGTTATCTTTGCATAATGAAGCAGCCGTGCTGTCCATTACCTGAAGGTTCTTATTCAGCACTTCCATAAAGGATAACGAATCATATTTCACGGCATTTGGATTTTTCTTAGGATCACAGTCGTAAACGCCGTCCACCATAGTCGCTTTCATAATAATGTCGGCGTCAATCTCAGCGGCCCGAAGCGCCGCCGCCGTGTCCGTCGAAAAGAACGGGTTGCCCGTACCGCATCCAAATACAACCACTCTTCCCTTCTCAAGGTGACGAACGGCACGGTTGCGGATATACGGTTCCGCAATCTGCTGCATAGCAATCGCGGTTTGTACACGGACCTGCATCCCAAGCTGCTCCAATGCGTCGGCAACGCCAAGCGCATTGATTGTAGTTGCGAGCATACCCATATGGTCCGCGCGTGTTCTGTCCATCTTTCCGCTGCTGCGGCCGCGCCAGAAATTGCCTCCGCCAACTACAATTGCGATTTGAACGCCCATATCCGCACATTTCTTGACCGGTTCACAGATCTTTAAAACCGTATCAAAATCAATCCCGTGCGTTTCATTTCCGGCGAGAGATTCGCCGCTCAGCTTCAAGAGCACTCTTTTATATTTAGGTTTCAAACAGAACACCCCTATTATCTTTTTATATTATTCTACAATAAGCGTTGTATAAAGTAAAGGCTTTCATAACTAAATATAGTTATTATTGTCAAGTTTTATAGTTTAGAAACATTTCGCCCGGCGGGAAAAACGGACAAGGACAAAAAAACAGCGCAGGATGTATCCCTGCGCCATTTATAAAAGCGATTTTTATTTAACCATGCTGGCAATTTCCTCAGCAAAATTATCTTCACGCTTTTCAATGCCCTCGCCTTTTTCAAAGCGCACATAATCGACGATCGCAATTTTACCGCCCAGTTCTTTTGCGGTTGCATCCGTATACTGCTGAACGGAAAGACTCCCGTCTTTGACATAAGCCTGATCCACAAGGCAAACTTCCTTGAAGAACTTGCCAAGTCTGCCGTTAACAATTTTTTCAGCAATTGCGGCCGGTTTGCCGTCGTTAACAATCTGCTCCTTCAAAATTGCTTTCTCATGCTCAACAACTTCAGCCGGTACGGCTTCTTTGTTCAGGTACTGAGGATTAATTGCCGCAACCTGCATTGCGATATTTTTGGCATACTCTTTGAATTCTTCTTTCGCGGCAATTTCCGGAGTGGTGTCAAACTTTACCAGAACGCCGATTTTGCCATTGGCATGGATATAAGCGGAAACCACGCCTTCCATGCGCTTAAAGCGGCGAATCTTAATGTTTTCACCGATTGTAAGGATTTTATCCTTCAGCAAAGCATCGACGGTTTGATCCGTCCCCTTAGCTTTGCACTGGAGGAGCGCGTCAAGATCGGCAGGATTCTGCTCGATAACGGTATCGGCGCAAACCTTTACGAAGTTCTGGAACTCTGCGTTCTTAGCAACGAAGTCGGTCTCCGCGTTTACTTCAATATCAACGCCGACATTGCCTTCTTCGTTTACGGTTGCATAAGCCACGCCTTCAGCGGCAATACGGCCAGCTTTCTTCGTGGCGGCCGCAAGGCCCTTTTCTCTAAGATAATCGATTGCAGCATCCATATTTCCATCAGAAGCCGCAAGCGCTTTTTTACAATCCATCATTCCGCAGCCGGTCTTCTCGCGAAGTGCTGCAACGTCTTTTGCTGTAAAAGCCATTAATATTTCCTCCGCTCTTGTATAATTCTAAAGTAATTATTCCGCTGCCTCTTCTTCTGCTTCCTCTTCTTTTTCTTCTGCCGCAGCGGCGCCCATCTGGCCTTCTTTGCCTTCAACAACCGCATTCGCCATTGTTGCGGAAATCAATTTAACGGCACGAATTGCGTCATCGTTACCCGGAATAACATAGTCGATTTCATCCGGATCACAGTTGGTATCGACAATTGCGACAATCGGGATGCCGAGCTTCTTTGCTTCAGCTACGGCAATTCTCTCTTTGCGCGGGTCAACAATGAAGAGTGCGCCGGGAAGTTGTTTCATTTCTTTTATGCCACCCAGGAACTTCTCGAGTTTTTCAATTTCCAAGCGAAGCTTAATAACTTCCTTCTTCGGGAGAAGATCAAAAGTGCCGTCTTCTTCCATTGTTTTCAGCTGGTTCAAACGGTCGATTCTGCGACGGATGGTACGGAAGTTTGTTAACATACCGCCGAGCCAACGAGCATTAACATAATAAGCACCCGCACGTTCCGCTTCCTCTTTA
>JAAYWU010000282.1 GCA_012516295.1 Clostridiales bacterium
ATATATAGGATTTTGCTTTTCCCGAAGCGCCGGCCGATCTCCTGCCTTAGAAATTGCTCCCCCGACGCGCGCAAAGGGGCAGTATAGCAGTATTTCCCCCGTCCCCTGCCCGTCATCTGCCCTTTGTGAAAAAGCTGTACGGCGTTCGGGAATGCCTCCGTATTGATTGCATTCTGAACGTAACTATAAGTCATAAAAATGATTTCAATAAACATGCTCTTTTTCACAGCCGGTGAAAGCCGTTCCTCCAAAATATCCAGAAGCTCACGATAAAGAAGCTCCCAATTTTCCAGCAAAATAACCGGCGCAATCAAAAGCCCGACGCGATAGCCCGCTTCTCCAAGCCGATTGACCGCGGCAATCCGGTTCAAAAGCGGGGAGGTTCCGAATTCCACCTTCGAAATAATCTCCTGCGGATTCACGCTCATCCGCGCAATCACCCGTCCGCGGTGGTCAAGCGTTAACAGGGAATCCACCGAATCAAATTTTGTGGGAAAGGTAAGAAATCCTTTCTCCAATTTTGCAAACTGCTCAATTGTCCACGGCAGATTGCCGGTAATCGTATTTTCCAGTATCAGGTCGCTGTTGCTTCCGATTTCAAAGGTCAGATCACGGTCCGTGTTTAAAGCGGTCTTCATGAGCTTTCGCAGCATTTCCTCCCGGTTTACAAACAGCCTTAAATACGAACATTTATTATAATTACACACCAAATAGCAGTACAGGCACATTGCGCTGCAGCCGGAAGATGTGTACGGCACCAGGAAATCGGAAACCTTATGGTTCGGAACATACTTATGGGTTTTGCGCACCCCGACAACCAGATACCGCTTCATGCGAGCAAAATCGCTGTTGGGCCGGGTGCGAAGCTCGTCAATCTTGTTATGGCTCTCTATGGGAATCCACGGCGCATTGGAATAGCGTTCGCGCAGGGCTTTACCAAGCGGATAGTCCAGCGCGGCAGGCTCGTAATAAATCTGCTCCGGATACAAGGCGGATCGCCTCCTCCGGATTAGTATGACTTAAGCTGCTTTTCTTATGTAAGCCATTTCGGATTACAGGCGGCCGGATGGCAAAAAAAGGCCGTTCCGGCTCCCATTTGTTATCACTAGCAGTAATATATTGTTTTTATTATACTCATAGTAAACAAAACAGAGGTTGGAAAGCCTTCCGACCTCTGTTTTTTTCAGCAATTCCCCTTATAAACATACCGCAGATTTTTACGTGCCGTTTCCGCCAGACAATCAATCGTTTCCACCGGCGTGGGGCCGCGGTCGGTCATCCGCCAACGCGGGAAAAAGCGCGAAACATGCAGCGGGATTTCCGGGCTTACGCCGGCAAGCCATCTTGAAAGCGCGTCCATTTCTTCCACGCTGTCGTTTTCCCCCGGAATCACAAGCGTGGTGCCCTCCACATGGCAGCGTTCCGCCGCGATTTGAATGGAACGCTTAACGGTTTCCAAATTGCCGCCGATGGCTGTGTAAAAACGCTCCGTAAACCCTTTCAGATCGATGTTCATGGCATCAATATCCGGAAGAAGCGCCTGCAGCGGTTTTTCATTGATGTTCCCGTTGGTTACCACAACATTTTTCAAGCTATGCTCCTTTGCAAGCTTCGCACAGTCCCGGACATACTCGTACCCGACCAGCGGTTCGTTATAGGTATAGGCAATCCCGATGTTCCCGCGCGGGAGCAATTCCAGCGCTTTTCCCACAAGCGCTGCCGGGGAGACCTCGACGGTTTCAATTTGCTCCCCGTCCGCCATGGAAATCTCGCAATTCTGGCAAAACGGGCAGCGCAGATTACAGCCGTAGCTGCCGACCGACAAAATCCTGCTTCCCGGATAAAACCGCTGCAGCGGCTTCTTCTCAATGCGATCAAGCGCCAGCGCGGTCAGCCTGCCGTAATTTTTGCAAACGATTTTCCCGCCTTCATTGCTGCGCGCACGGCAAAAGCCGGTTTGCCCTTCCTGCAGATTGCAGAAATGGGGGCACACCTCGCATACGGTTTTCATGTATGACGCACCACCTCAAACCGTTCAAGCGAAAAACGCTCCCCGCTGTGAATCCCCGCCTTCTGCTTTGCGATGGACACCTGCTGTTCCGGCGTATCCACCCCCTCCAGATTCGGCAGAAGAAGGCCGCGCTTATATCCGCTTGATACGATCACGCCATAGCGTTTCACATCCAATTCCGAAATGGACGCAATCGGCTCCGGTTTCGCAAGCACATCCACGCTGTACACTAGATCGGGCAGTTCCGACGCGGTTACGGATGGAAAACGCGGATCTTCCACAC
>JAAYWU010000283.1 GCA_012516295.1 Clostridiales bacterium
ACCTTATAGTTAACGTCGGCCTCCAGCAAAGCAAGGCGCACGTCGCGCATTGCCTCCTTTACGTCGGCTTCGTTCAGTTTTCCTTTTGATTTCAGGCGTTTAAACGCGGCTGACAATTTTTCGGCAAGTCCTTCAAATGCCAATGGAGCCCCTCCTTCCTATTCGCAAAGCTTTTGTGTAATTTCCAGTATGAGGTTTGCATCCTTTTCAAGTTCATTGGAATAGATGGAATGTTGGTTAAACTCTTTTATGCGCTGCGCGGCTGCATGAATCTGTTCCAAGCCTTTACGCACTTCACGGAAGCGGCGGGCAAGGCCCAAACGCTCCTCCATGTCGAGAAGCTGGAATTCCGCGCGCTTAATGGAGTCGCGGACGCCTTGGCGGGTAATCCCCTGATTGTCCGCAATTTCGGAGAGTGACAAGTCCTCGTTATAATAGCATTCAATTACTTCGCGCTGCTTTTCCGTCAGCATATCGCCGTAAAAATCAAGCAGCAGCGATATTTCAAAATTTTTCGTCACAGCTTGCCCTCCGTTCGCCTGTAAAGTTAATTGCTTTACAGGTATGCATTATACAATAAAGCGCGGTGCTTGTCAAGAGGAAAGCACCGTGCTTTTTTACCTAGCTCGCTTTAAAAATCTCTCCAAATAATTCTTCAGGGTATCCATATCCGCTGTAATATTTACAAGGAAGCCATCATCCGATACGGACAAGCCGCTGAGATGCAGAATATTGCCGTTGGACAAGGAAAGCCCGCTCAGCAGGGAGGATTGCATTCGGACGGTATTGCCCTGCACTTGAAAACGATCCGGAGCTTCCTTTTTTACCCGGGACAAAAACCAGCCGGGCGGCACCGGCAGCCGCCCAATCCGGACGGATTGCACGGCGGCGGTTATCTGTTTTGAAGCGCTGTCCAAACCGGGCGCTACAACGGCGCTGATACCGAGCGGCATTTGCTTGTAAAGCACGGGAACATAGACGTTTACCGTCTGATCGTCATTGATGGAAAGCCGCACGCCCTGAATCCTTTTGTCCCGTGTAAGGCTGCGGGACAAGAGGAAACCGACTTCCTCCTCCGTTAGGCACACCGGTTCTCCCGTAACGGCGGCCTGCATCATTCTGACGGCAATGCCGTCCGCATGCTCCGCCGCCGCAAGCGGCGGATTCGGGTCGCTTCGCGCAAGGGCGTATGCAATTCCCGCTGCGGCCAGCAGGAACACAAAAACGGAAAGCATGATGATTCGTATTTTACTGCGCTTTCGGGTTATCTTCATCGAAGTCCCCTCCCGCAAATATTATTCCCGCCCAAGGCCGCTTACACACCCGTTTGCTTACTTCAGCTCCACAATGGTTACGCCCGCTTCGCCTTCGCCGAATGTACCGAGGCGGTAGGTGCGCACGTTTGGATGCCGTTTGAGATGCTGCTGCACCGCAGCGCGCAGAGTGCCCGTTCCTTTGCCGTGAATGATGGTAAGTTGTTCAATCCCGCTGAGAAGCGCGGAATCGATAAAGCGGTCGACGTTCATAATGGCTTCTTCCACGGTTTGCCCGCGCAGGTCACATTCGGTTGTCACCTTTGCCTCCGCCCGGCTAGGCATGCTGCGTGTAACCGTTCTGCGCGGTTTATTGGCGGTTTTCTTTTTCTCGACCAGGCGGAGATTGGAAAGCGGAACGCGGGTCTGGATAATCCCGGCCTGCACCAGCACATTCTGGCCGTTTCCTTCCGGAAGCTGCAGCACGGTCCCCTGTTTGTCGATATCGTATATCAAAACCGTATCGCCCACTTTCAGCGGACGCGGAAGGACATAAGCGCCCTGTTCTTCGCGGCTGTGAACCGGGTCGGCGGTTTCCTCAAGGCTGCGCAATCCGGATTTCAGCTTTGCTTTTTGTTCGGCGCTCAGCATTTTATCCCGCTGTTTTTTCAACTCTTCCATTTCGTTCAACAGCGCGTCAATCTGGCCGCGTGTGCGGGAAACAAGCTCGGAAGCCTGGCGGCGTGCCTTTTCCAGCTCCTGATCCGCTTTTTTCTGAATACTGTCGCGGATTTTCTCCGCTTCCTGCCGTGCGCGCTCGGCCTCCAAGCGCGCCTTCTCGGTTTGCGCGCGCTCGGCCTCCAGTTTCTGGCGGCTGGTTTCCAGACTTTGCACCACGTCTTCAAAAAGGGCGTTTTCGCTGGACACCAGTTCCTTCGCGCGCTCCACAATCTCCTCGTCCATTCCGAGGCGCT
>JAAYWU010000284.1 GCA_012516295.1 Clostridiales bacterium
ATACGGGGTTGAATTACGGGGCGGAAATCCTGCGGGGAAAAGAAGCCGCAGCGGGGAAGAGCATTCCGTGGCTCCTGCGCTTTGACTGCAGTAAGGATGGGGAAAACGCTTTGAACTTCCGGGAAATAGATAAAATCCTTACGGATTCTGTTTCCCTGGGGATTTACACCTGTGTCATCAAGCTCGGGGAATGCGGAGAAAAAATAGGGCGGATTTTGGAGCTTTGCAAAAATCACAGGGAGTGCTGTATTTTCGTTGCGATGAACCCGACGACTTCCCTGAAAGGGTTCAGAGAACCGATCATGAAAACGCCGAATCTGATTTTTTCCGTGGATATGACGGAAGGCGGGGAAGTGCAGCCCCAAATTCTTCGGGATTTGCATGAATGGAAATGCTTTTACGGCTTCCATGCGTATTACAATACCGATAATGTGAACGATTTGACGTCGGACCGCTTTACCCGCAGCATGATCGGAATGGGCTGCATTTTTGGCTGCTATGTCAACCGGGATTTTGAAAATCAGGAGCTTGAGGAGCAGGTGTACCGCTATGTCTGTTCCCGCAGAGGGAAAAAAGGGGAACCGCTCTTTGTGTTTGATTTTAACCGGGATGAAAAATATATTTCGGATACGATCCTGTGCGGCACAGACCTTTGTGTTGGCCCGGACGGCAAGGCGCGGCTTGCGGGCGGGCGCTTGGCGGATATGCACCGTGTTTTGCTGTCCGATATGGTAAAAGCGCCGGGCGTTCAGTTCGTTTCATAAAACTTTACGGTTCATTCAAATATTTTTGTGTTCTGTATGTTATGATAAAGAGTACGGGGGGTTAGATAGGCTGTCCGTATTTTATACAGGAGGAGATCCTTTTTTATGGATTGGTTTCGAAGAATGATGATGGGCAGGTATGGAACCGACCAGTTATCCATTGCTCTGCTTATCCTTTATATGGTGCTATCCCTTATTTTGCAATTTTTCCGTGTGCCGTTTTTATCCCTGCTTGCCTTGATTCCGCTGGCGATTTGTTTTTACAGGATTTTTTCCAGGAATATCAACCGGCGTTATGCGGAAAATGTCCGCTTTCTGAAATGGTGGTACCCTGTAAAGACGCGGATGCAGAAGTCCTATAGCCGTTTCCAGGATCGGCAGACCCACCGCTATTTTAAATGCCCGCATTGTTCCAGTACGCTTCGCGTACCAAGGGGGAGAGGGAAAATTTGTATTACCTGTCCAATCTGCAGGACGGAATTTATCAAAAAAACATAAAATTCACCGCATGGATTGTAAGCGTTACAACCATGCGGTTTTTGTTGCCGTACGGCCCGGAAAAGCCTGCCGGCGCGTGTTGAAACCGAAAAATTTCAAACAGGCTTTTACTATTTAAAGAAAAGGGAGTACGGGTCGATTTTATACTGAAAAAGGAGAAATTAATTAGAATATTTTCCAAAAGCATTGATAAGCAATTCACATTTTAATATAATCTAAATAATAAATTTTTCTAGAAATTTTCATTTTAATAGGGGGCTCTCAAATGGAGGAAATACGCCAAATGAGTTTGGTAAAGGAGTATATGGATTTGATAGACAAACTGTCGGGGATTATCAAGTCCCACATTGTGATTAATGACGAAGAGATTACCGAAATCCACGTACTTTCGGATACCAGCCGTTCCCCAAAGCAAGTCGCGCGGGATATCCAGTCCGCATTAATGGTGCGCTTCGGTGTGAATGTTGACCACAAGCTGATCAGCATCGCGCAGATTCCGTCCGAGAATACCATGAAGCTCACAGACCGCCTTGTTTTCGAGGAAATCAGTATTTCCAAAAACAAAGAGCGTTTCACCGCCCGCGTTACCCTTTGCGACGGGAATTCCACCTTCAGCGGAGAGGCCACCGGCCTGAATGACCCCATAGAGGTCAATAAAATAATCTGTCAGGCGACTTTGAATGCGGTTTTGAATTTTATAAATCCCTGTGTCGTGCTTTCACCGGTTGAAATTAAGGCGTTTGATTTGGCCGGTGAAAAGGCGGTTGCCGTTTGCATTGCGGTGAAGATTCAGAGCAAAGTGGAGCATTTTCTGGGAAGCTCCTTTATCGGCGACGACGCGGGTTCGGCAGTTGTGAAGGCCGCGCTGGACGCCTTGAACCGAAAGCTGGCAAATACATAGCCGGTTTCATTTGCCAAAAATCAGGTTTGCAGTCTTTTTTCTAGCGTAGCGGATATAGCCTGTTTACTAGCGGAGAACAGAGTCTGTTTTACGGAGGGCTATATCGATGAAAAAAATCCTTTTTGCGCTGATGTCCGTTCTTTCTGTGATTGCGGCTGCAGGCGCAGCATTTACATGGCAATAATTTAACATAGCTGCAAACCTGATTTTTATATAAAAGGAGGTTACATATGAGCCGTACTTCAAAAATATACGCCTGTTTCATTTCAGTAATTGGAATTACGCTTGGCTCATACTGTGTTTATCAATATTTTCATACGGTTTTTTCCTATCCGGACCCGAATGCGGAACTTAGGCAGTTTGGCGTTCTCCTGCTTTTGTATCTGCTTTGCCGGTGCCTGCCGATTTACATAAGAAAAGATTACGCGATTGATATGTCCTTTGTCTGCAATCTTGCGTCGGTTTTATGCAAAGGTCCCGTTGTATCGGCGGCGATGGTCATTATCGCTACGCCGTTTGTGATTGTTCCGACCAATTCGAAAGACAGGGCCTACGACCATTTTTTTAATAAGCCGCCCATTAAAACGGCTTTTAATGCCGGCAATATTACCATTTCAGTATTTCTGGCCGCCGTTGCATATCAGAAATGCGGGGGAGACATTAAAAGCATCAGCCGGCCGCAGAATTTTATTCCGGCGGTTGTTTCGATTACCACATTTTTTCTTTTAAATTGCG
>JAAYWU010000285.1 GCA_012516295.1 Clostridiales bacterium
GTACTGGTGTCGGGTGTTTTAGCGGGATTTGGCGGCGCTTCCATGACCTTGGCAATTATTTCGCAGTTTACGCCCACGGCAATCAGCGGGCAGGGCTTCATTGCGCTTGCCGCTGTTATTTTCGGAAAATGGACGCCGTTCGGCGCGTACGGCGCCTGCCTGCTCTTTGGTTTTGCGCAGGCTTTGACGATTGTTTTGGGCGGTGGCGACTATGCCGTACCCTCCCAGATCCTTGCGATGCTTCCATACGTTCTGACAATTATCGTACTGATTTTCTTTGTTGGACGCTCGGTTGCACCGAAAGCGGACGGTGTGCCGTATGAAAAGGGCCAGAGATAATACGATTGGAATTCTTGAACAAGGGAGCAATTGAAATGAACCAGAAAGAAATACTTGAGAAGGTTGACCATACCCTGTTGACACAGACGGCAACTTGGGCGGAGATTAAGCAAATCTGCGACGACGCTGTTCACTACGGTACTGCCTCGGTATGCATTCCCGCCGCCTATGTGAAGCGGGCAAAGGAGTATGTCGGCGAAAAAATGGTGGTATGCACCGTCATTGGTTTCCCGAACGGATACGCCACAACAGCCGCGAAGGTGTTTGAGGCAAAGGACGCCATTCAAAACGGAGCGGATGAAATTGATATGGTGATAAACCTGGGTTATGTAAAGGATGGACTTTACGACCTTCAGCTTGAGGAAATCAAACAGGTGAAGGCTGCTTGCGGAAACCATATTCTGAAAGTAATCATCGAAACCTGTTTGCTTACGGAAGAAGAAAAAATAAAGATGTGCGAGGTCGTAACCGAGTCCGGAGCCGACTATATTAAGACCTCCACAGGATTTTCTACGGCAGGGGCTACTTTTGAGGACGTTGCCCTGTTTAAAAAGCATGTCGGTCCAAATGTAAAGATTAAGGCGGCCGGCGGCATTAAGACGATGGAAGATGCGGAAAGATTCGTTTCGCTCGGCGCTTCCCGCCTTGGCACAAGCCGGATTATCAAACTGATCAAAAATGAGGAAGCACACGGATATTAACCATAAGGAGCGGTTCGCCGCTCCTTAAAACTTCTTTAGAAAGAGGTGTTAGCATGGAAAACGCTCGGGAATTGATTTCTGCGGCTGTTTCCGCCCGGAAAATGGCTTACACGCCTTACTCCAATTTTAAAGTGGGGGCCGCACTGCTTTCGAAAAGCGGCAGGATTTATAAGGGCTGCAATATTGAAAACGCGGCGTATACTCCTACGAACTGTGCGGAGCGGACTGCTTTTTTCAAGGCGGTCAGCGAAGGGGAGCTTGCGTTTGAATGTATCGCGATTGTGGGCGGCAAAGGGGATGAACTGGAAGAATTCTGTGCTCCATGCGGGGTTTGCAGACAGGTTATGATGGAATTCTGTGATCCGGACGAGTTCAAAATCATTTTAGGCACGCCGGAAAAATGGAATGTCTATACTCTTCGCGAACTCCTGCCGTTCGGATTTGGCAAACAAGATTTGGTGAAGAGCAATGATTAAAAATATTGTCTTCGATATGGGGCAGGTGTTCGTGGATTTTAACCCGGATTACTTTATTGGGCACTATGTCACAGACCGGGAGGATGCGCTTCTTCTGCGGACCGAGCTTTTCGGCAAAAGCGAATGGGTGGCGATGGATCTCGGAACAATGACGGAGGAAGATCTTGTGGAACCGGTTTGCGCCCGTCTGCCGGAACGATTGCATTTTGCGGTCAAGGAGCTTCTTCTGCATTGGCAGGATTATATGAAGGTCTTCCATAATCTTGACCCATTGGTTGCGGAATTAAAACAGAACGGCTATTCCCTTTACCTGCTGTCCAACGCTTCTGTCAGCATTCACAAATTCACGAAGAAAATTACGGCGCTGCAATACTTTGACGGCACATTTTTCTCAGCGGATGTACATTATATAAAGCCGGACCCGACCATTTACCGCCTGTTTTTCGAAACGTTTTCTTTGCGCCCGGAAGAATGTTTTTTTACGGATGACCGCTCGGACAATGTGGAAGCGGGCCGCAGGCTGGGAATGGAAGGCTTTGTCTATGCGGGTGAGGAGCAGCCCTTGCGCGACGCACTGCGCAGGGCCGGCGTTTCTCTGAAACCATAAAGTTACGTATGAGGTGATTCAAATGAGGATGTATGATATTATTGCAAAGAAAAGGGATGGGGGAGAGCTTTCCGACGAGGAAATCAAATTTTTCATCAACGGATATGTAAGCGGCGAAATTCCGGATTACCAGGTTTCCTCGCTTCTCATGGCGATATATTTTCGGGGCATGACGGACAGGGAAACGGCTTCTTTGACGATGTGTATGGCGCAATCCGGTGAAATGGTGGATTTGTCTTCCATCGACGGTATTAAGGTTGATAAGCACAGTAC
>JAAYWU010000286.1 GCA_012516295.1 Clostridiales bacterium
GCAATATATAAAGAATATTATAAAAAATACCATTCACATCGATATTTCAGCAATTTTAATAAAAAGAAAATTTCTGTTCGAACGGAAAATCCGCTTTTTTGATACCTGTTCGCACGGCTACGCAGAAGAATTTGTTTACAACTGTTTGTTGTCCGCTGAGGTTATTGTGCAGTCGCCCACAATTTTAAAACGCGAAAATATTATTGAATTAAAAAGGGGTAAACTAAAACCGGTAGGTAAGAATATTTTTCAGCATACCGACGCCATGCTGCGTGTTTTCGATATCCTAAAGACAAATTACCGGGACGATGTCGAGTTAATACGGCTGTTTGAACGGCAAAAGCTTCCGCTTACCGTTATGAACGGAGTGGATATCCTTCTGCAAGAGGGAATGGGCTATAACGCGATTCGCGGGTATCTCCGCGTGGCGGGGTACGACAAGCTCCTGGTTACCGGAAAACAGACGGAAAAGGATTTGAAACGCAGGATCACCATTTGGCGGGCGATTCCCTGGATGTACAAAGTAAAAAAAGATAAAGTAAAAAGGTAATGTGGCAAATCGCCCTGCGGTTCGGTGAGCCGCGGGGCTTTGTGCATTTTGCCTTGAAGTGATTTCCGCAACATGGTATAATAGCCCAAACGGCAATTATGCAATTTATAAAAATACCACAGCGGCGCTTTCGCCTGTGGTATAATAATATGAAAACCATATATTGTAGGAGGTAAACCTTTTTGTCAGAACATTTTCCGGTTCAAATGCCGCCGCAGACCCGGCCGCAATCCGATTATATCCGCGATTTGGCGCAAATTATGGCGGTCAGGAAGCGCGGCCCCGTCCCCATGGCGCTCGTACACACGTACGGCTGCCAGCAGAATGTGGCGGACGGCGAAAAAATCAAGGGACTTCTTTCGGAGATGGGCTTTTCTTTTACGGATAAGGAGGAAGAAGCCGATCTTATACTCTATAATACCTGTGCCGTCCGCGAGCATGCGGAGAACCGGGTTTTTGGCAATGTGGGCGCTTTAAAAAATGTAAAGCGCCGCAATCCGTCGCTCATCATCGCGCTTTGCGGCTGTATGATGGAACAGGAACATGTTTCCGAACGGATCCGCAAGAGTTTCCCATTTGTCAATCTGGTTTTCGGCACGCATGTAATCCACCGGCTGCCGGAACTTTTGTACACCGCGATTACCGACGGCCGCCGCGTGTTTGAACGCGGGGACGAAAGCGAGGATCAGCAGATTGTGGAGGGCCTGCCGGTCCGCCGCGACGGAACCGTGAAAGCATGGCTTACCGTTATGTACGGATGCGATAATTTTTGCTCCTACTGTGTAGTGCCCTATGTGCGCGGGCGGGAACGCAGCCGGACACCGGAAGCGATCTTTGATGAATTTTCCGCTCTTGTCAAGGAAGGCTATAAGGATATCACCCTTCTCGGGCAGAACGTCAATTCGTATGGCAAAAATCTGAAAGAGCCGGTGAATTTTTCGCAGATTCTCCGGATGCTTGACGCGGTGGAGGGCGATTACCGCATCCGCTTTATGACTTCGCACCCGAAAGACGCAACGCATGAGCTGATCGACACCATTGCAAACGGGAAGCACATCAGCCACCATCTGCATCTGCCGTTCCAGTCCGGGAACAACCGGGTGCTGCGGGAAATGAACCGGGGATACACCCGGGAAAAGTATCTTGAACTAGTCGAGTATGCCAAGGAGAAAATTCCCGACCTGTCCCTTACTTCCGACGTGATCGTCGGCTTCCCGGGGGAAACATATGAGGAATTTTTGGATACGGTTGACTTGATTCAAAGGGTTGGCTTTACGTCGCTTTATACATTTATCTATTCGCCCCGCGTGGGCACAAGGGCGGCAAAAATGCCCGACCCCGTTCCGGCGGAGGAAAAATCGAAGTGGTTTGCGCAGCTTTGCAAAGCACAGGAGCAAATCGCCGCGCGGCGGTGTGCCGCCATGGTTGGCACCACGCAGCGTGTGCTTGTTGAGGACCGGAATCCCAAAACGGAACTTTTAACCGGTCGGACCGACGGCAATATTATTGTGGATTTCCCAGGGGAAGAAAGCCTGATCGGCAGCTTCCAAAATGTACGCATTACCTCCGCGCGCAACTGGGTTTTAAGCGGAGAGCGAATAAAATAATTTTAAGGAGTTTCAACATGGACATTATCAGCCTCGCGAGAGAAATCGGCAAGGAAATTCAAAAGGATGACCGGTATTTGAACTGGCAGCTTGCAAAGCAGAACAGCGACGACGATCCGGAGCTTCAAAGATTAATCGGCGAATTTAATTTAAAGAGAATTGCAATAAGCAACGAAGCGTCAAAACCGGAGCAGGACACCGAAAAAATGAAGCTGTACAATCAAGAGTTGCGCCACATCTATGCCCAGATTATGCAAAATCCGAACATGACAGCGTACAATAAGGCAAAAGAAGAAATGGACGCCCTTCTGCAGCGCGTTGAAGCAATCATCCGGCAGTCTGCCGATGGCGAAGACCCGGAGACAACCGATTACGAGCCGTCCTCCTGCGGCGGGGACTGCTCGTCCTGCGGCGGATGCCATTAAATTGAAAGATTTATAAGGAGATGAAGTGCAGGCGATGGCAAATCTGTCACCAATGATGCAACAGTATTTTGAAATAAAAAAACAGAACCCCAATACAATATTGTTTTTCCGACTTGGTGATTTCTATGAAATGTTTTATGACGACGCCAAGCTTGCATCGAAAGAGCTCGACTTAACGCTGACGGGGCGCGACTGCGGACAGGAGGAACGCGCCCCCATGTGCGGCGTGCCTTTTCACAGTTATGAAAGCTATGTGGCCCGCCTTGTTGCCAAAGGGTACAAGGTGGCAATCTGTGAGCAGATGGAAGACCCCGCTTTAGCCAAAGGTTTGGTAAAACGTGATATTGTCCGCGTCATTACGCCCGGTACCGTGCTGGAGAGCAGCATGCTTGACGAAACGCGCAATAACTACATTTGCTCGCTCTGCGTCGAAGGCGCGGAGGCGGGCATTTGCTTTGCGGATATATCTACCGGCGAACTGCACGCCACCACCCTCCGCGGCGGGGATTTATCCGAAAAACTGAAAAATGAGCTGGCGCGCTTTTCTCCGCGCGAAATCCTGATTAACCCGAATGTCCTGGGCTTTTCGGAACTTCCGAAGTTTATCAGGGAACGCCTTTCCGCCAGCTTGGAATTGCTTGACCACGAGGATTTCGAAAAGGAGACTTGTTCGTACCTTGTTTTACAGCATTTCCATGAAGAAAATCTGGAAGCTTTGGACCTTTCCGGAAAGGAGAACATCGTCCGCGCCCTCGGCGCGCTGTTCTGCTATTTGAAACAGACGCAGCGCACCGGAATCGAACGGATTAATACGATAGACCTTTACACCGGAAAACAATTCATGCATTTAGATTTGAATACACGCCGCAATCTGGAATTGCTTGAAACCATGCGTAACAAGGAAAAGCGGGGTTCGCTTCTTTGGGTGCTCGATAAAACGCGCACGGCCATGGGCAAGCGTTTAATCCGGAACTGGATTGAGCAACCGCTTTTAAGTCCGGCGCAAATCAGCAGGCGGCTGAACGCGGTTCAGGAGCTGGTGGATGACCCCATTCTGCGCGACAGCATTTCCGAACAGCTGACTGGAATCCATGCCCTTGAACGCCTGATGTCCCGGATTGTTTACGGTTCCGCAAACGGAAGGGAGCTTCGTTCGCTTTCCTCTGCGGCGGCAAGGCTTCCGGGTTTAAAGAATATGCTGAAAGGGGTAAAGTCGAATCTCCTTGCGGAAATTTATCAGGACATCGATGTGCTGGACGATATTACCCAGTTGATTGAACGTTCCATTGTGGAAGACCCGCCGTTTTCTATCCGGGAAGGCGGCATCATTCAGCCGGGTTATAATGAAGAACTGGACCTTCTAAAAGGGGACATGAGCGACGGGCGTGGAATTATCGCCCAAATCGAAGCACAGGAACGGGAACGGACCGGAATTCCAAAACTGAAAGTCGGATATAACCGCGTTTTCGGTTACTATATTGAAATCAGCAATAGCTATAAGAATCAGGCGCCGCCGGAATACATACGAAAGCAAACGCTTACAAACTGCGAACGGTTTATTACCCCCCAGCTGAAAGAGCTGGAGGGAAAAATCCTCGGTGCGCATGATAAATCCGTACAGCTTGAATTCCAGCTATACGACGCTATACGGAAAGAAGTCGCCGCACAGCTTACCCGCGTGCAGAAAACGGCGCATGCCGTGGCGCGGCTTGATGTTCTGACCTCTTTTGCGCAGGTGTCGGCGGACAACCATTATGTTCGCCCGATTGTGAATCTGGACGGTAAGCTGATTTTAAAGGAAAGCCGCCATCCGGTGGTGGAGGCCTTGCTCGACGCTCCGTTCGTTCCAAACGACGTTACGCTCGACAAAAACGAAAACCGGGTGGCCATTATTACCGGGCCGAATATGGCGGGAAAATCCACCTATATGCGGCAGGTGGCGCGCATAGTCATTATGGCGC
>JAAYWU010000287.1 GCA_012516295.1 Clostridiales bacterium
GGGTGAGGCAAAAGGAGTTTTCGAATTATTTGTCAATTCTCGAAACTCCGGGCTATAAAAGCCGTAACGTCAGTTTTGAAGATCAACTGCAGTCGCTTATGTCGAATTCCTATAAAAACGACATGGAGCAGATAAACGAAATTAACAAGGTTCAGCCGCGGACAACCATATCGGACGACCTATCGATGCGATTGGATGGCAATAATGTCGATGTGGAAAAGGAAAATATAGAGCTGGCTAGAACACAAATCAACTATTGGTATTCTTTAAGAACACTTTCCGATTATTTTGCACGTCTTAAAACAGCGATTGACAGTAAAGCTTAAGCTGTTTTACTGATGAATATAATAAGGAGGAATATGAGTGTCTTTTCTAAGTTCATTGAACATCAGCGGGTCCGGTCTTACCGCGAGCAGATTGAGAATGGATGTCATTTCTGAAAACATTTCCAATGCTACTACTACCAGAACCGAAAATGGTGGGCCTTACCGCAGAAAGATGGTTATTTATGAACCTGCGGAGCAATCGCCTTTTCAGCGTATATTTGCGTCAAAGCTTCAGCAGAGCGGAGAACAGCGGGGGGTAAAGGTTACACAAATTGTAGAAGATCAAAGTGATTTTGTTCCTGTATATGACCCCAGCCATCCGGATGCGGATGCGCAGGGTTATGTGATGATGCCAAATGTCGATCCGATTAAGGAAACCATCGATATGATGGCGGCAACGAGGGCTTATGATGCAAACCTGACTGCTTTTAATGCCGTAAAGGGCATGGCTGTTAAGGCATTAGAATTAGGGAGGTAACAGAAATTGACGATTACACCGATTGAAAGTGTAAATTCCATTGCAAAGCTAGACGATTCCGATAAAGTATCCTCTTCCCAGTCATCCGGCCTGCCGTTTCAATCGCTTTTTCAGGATGCTATCCAAAATGTGAAGGATACAGACTCCGTTTTGAATCAGGAACTTGTCAAGTTAACAACCGGACAGTCCGATAATTTACATGATATTATCATTGCTTCAACAAAGGCCAGTCTTTCCGTCCAAATGCTTGTTCAGCTTCGCAATAAAGCGCTAGATGCTTACAATGAGGTTATGAGGATGGGCGTATAGCCCCCAGTAGAAAGAAAAGGGTGATTGCAGGTTGAACGAATGAATATTCAAATTAATAAATACATAGAACCGGTTAAGAACTATTGGGGTTCTTTAACGAAGAAGAAAAAAATAATATCATGCAGCATTCTTGGCGGAATTGTCCTTGTTTCGGTTATTGCCGGAATTTTATTAAATAGACAGCCTTATGTGATCCTTTATCCGGGTTTGGACCACTCGGAAGCCGTTGAAGTAATGAACGAACTCAAGGAACGAAATGTAAGCTTTAAGGAAGACAATGGAACGATTTATGTACCGAAGGACCAGGAAAATGCGTTAAGGATGGATCTTTCGAATGAAGGGCATCCGAAAACAGCACCGAATTACGATTTCTTTACAAATAATATCGGAATTATGACAACCGATTATGAAAAGAAAATCATTGAGCAATATCAGCTCAACCAGCGTTTGGAAGCGGTTATCAAAACGATTGATACCATTAAAAACGCAAATGTGACAATTAGCATCCCTGACAGCAGCGGTTACGCTTTGGATGATAATGCGGAAACGCCGACCGCTTCTGTTACAGTAACTTTAGACAATGGAAAGAACCTTTCGTCTTCACAGGTAAATGGAATTAAGCAATTGGTTTCGAAAAGTGTGCCGAATATGAAAGCAGAGGATGTGGCCGTTATTGACACGGCTACAGGAGATGAATTAAGCGGTAATTCAGAAAATGGAACGCAGATTAATATAACCCAGTTTAAGCTCCAAATTGAAAAAGAATATGAAAAAGATGTTGAAAAAAATATACTTAAAGTATTAACACCGGTTTTTGGAACAAATAATGTAAAAGTCACCGTAAAAAGCATTATGGATGTTGATAAAAAGGTACAGGAGATCATCACCTATAATCCGTCGAAGGACAGCTCCGGAAATCCAACGGATAAAGGTGTGCTCAGCGATTCACATACGATAAAGGAACAGGAAACAAGTGGGAAAACGGCAGGAGGAGCGGCCGGAACCCAATCCAATGCTCAGGCGACCACGTATCCCGGCGTTACGGTTAACGGAGATGTGATTTATACAAAGGATGATCAGACATACAAATATCTGGTTAGCCAGGTTAAGCAGCAGATCCAGGGCGACGCAGCCAGTGTGCAGGATATGACGATCTCCGTCGTAATCAATAAAGATATGATCGCCGACAGCCAAAAACAGGAGATTGCACAGCTGGTGGCGAATGCTGCGGCGGTTCAGCCGGAGAAGGTTGCCATTTATAATAGTACTTTTGCTACTGCAGCAAAGTCTACCAATGCACAGGCGTCCGGAACTCTGCCTTTGAATACGATTGTAATCATTGGAGGAGTTGTGCTGCTTACATTATTTATAGTAGGCTTGATTATTTTCCTAGTGGCACGAGCAAAGAAAAAGAAAGAAATTGCCATGGCTTTGGCGGAACAGGAAGACGGTACGCCTTTGAAAGACCGTCTGCAGGATGAATCTTCCAAAGAAGTGCCCGAGGAGGATATTGTTATCCCTGCAATAGAAGATGCCCGTGCGCAAAAGGCGACAAAGGAAGAGGCATTAACGAAGGAAATACAAGAGTTTACATCCCAAAATCCGGAAATCGCAGCTCAACTGATCCGATCCTGGTTGAAAGGAGAAGACAACGATGGCTAAAAATCAACTGAGCGGCCAGCAAAAAGCTGCTGCGGTTATTATATCCATTGGAGCTGAGAACGCTTCCAAGATTTATAAATATTTAAAGGAAGACGAAGTCGAACAGTTAACCTATGAAATAGCAAGAATGTCGCATATGTCTACCGAACAGCAAGAGGCCATTCTGGAAAACTTCTATCAGATATGCCTGACGCAGAAGGTTATCACGGAAGGCGGCATAGAATATGCGAGAAATGTTCTTGAAAAAGCGTACGGCGCGCAAACGGCGGCTTCTCTGCTTGACCGCGTAACGAAGTCGCTTCGCACCAAGGCGTTTGAGTTTATCCGTAAGACGGATTATAAAAACCTTATGACAATGATTCAGAATGAACATCCGCAAACCATCGCTCTGATTTTGTCTTATGCAAGGGCGGATCAGGCTGCCATGATCATTGCGGAACTGCCGAAAGAAATCCGGCTTGAGGTAGTCGAGCGGATTGCCAATATGGACAGGACTTCTCCTGAAATCATTCATATTGTAGAAAGTAATCTGGAGAACAAATTCTCGTCCCTCATGTCTTTGGACTTCATGGAATTTGGCGGCGTAAACTACATTGCGGACATCATGAACAACATGGACCGTTCGAACGAGAAATATATCTTCGACGAACTCTCGCGCAAGGACGCAGAGCTTTGCGACGAGATCAAAAAGAGGATGTTCGTCTTCGAGGATATCACCTGTCTGGACGATATGTCCATCCAGCGCTTCCTGCGCGAGGTCGACTCCAAGGATCTGGTCTTCGCGCTCAAAGGTGCAAACAAGGAAGTTGCCGATGTTATCTTCAAGAATATGTCCAACCGTACAATGGAAACCATCAAATCCGATCTCGAATATACGCACAATGTCCGTCTTAGAGACGTCGAAGAAGCGCAGCAGCGCATTGTGGGCGTTATCAGGCGTCTTGAAAGCGAGGGCGAGTTAATTATTTCGAAGGGCGGAAAGGATGAGGTTATTGCCTAAAATCATTAAGGCATCCGAATATGTCACAATTAAAAACGGCAATGCCTTTCCCTCAAACAACCCTTCTTTAAAGAAAACGGCCGAAACGGCCAAGCCGGATCCCGAAGCGGAACACAGGGCGATTTTAAAC
>JAAYWU010000288.1 GCA_012516295.1 Clostridiales bacterium
AAAACGGAAATTAAAGATGGCGAATTGCATATTCTTCATGAGGGTAGTGTAAATAAATTCCGTGAGAGCGTTGAACATATCACCTTCAGCGTTAAAACTGCTATTAAAAATAATCTCCCGGTTATGTATATTACAGAACGTGCTGTCTTCCGGTTAACGAAAGACGGAATTATGCTGATTGAAATTGCGCCGGGTATTGATTTAGAGAAGGATATACTCGCACATATGCCGATGAAACCGATTATCTCACCGGATTTAAAACGCATGGACGCCCGGATTTTTAAAGAAGAAAAAATGGGATTAAAAAAGTAAGAACCTTTTAAATCAAAGTAAAGCCAGCAATTCTTTTGAATTGCTGGCTTTTTATAATGGTTATTTCAAACTTACTGTGTGCTGATAAAAAACAATGCGGCCCCCATTTATTTACTGACAGCAAGGAACTGCAAGGCAATAATATCCTCTTTTCAGTAGTTTCTATGGCGAATTCGCCAGGTACATATCCGTACGACTGTTTTGGGCACTTACCGGTTAGACATCTCTTGCCAAGGCTCTATTTCGTACTGCAAATAGCACCCAAGTGTCTACAATATCCCCCCCTTGCCGGGATTTTGCACAGCAAAAAGCTCCGCACGCTTTTTTAGCATGCGGAGCTTTTTTAACTTGAAATTAAGCGTTGTTGCGGGCAGCCATTGCCTTTTTAACTTCTTCTGTGAATATCGGAAGAATCTTCGTAACGTCACCAACAATACCGTAGTCCGCAACTTCAAAGATCGGAGCCGACTCATCCTTATTGATCGCAATGATCACATCGGACTCTTCCATGCCTGCAAGGTGCTGAATCGCACCGGAAATACCGCAAGCTATGTAGAGATTCGGGCGTACCGTCTTACCTGTCTGGCCAACCTGAATATCTTTTTCAACCCAGCCGGCGTCAACGCAAGCTCTCGAAGAGCTTACCGTACCGCCGAGAGCGTCGGCCAAATCTTGAAGAAGCTTAAAGTTTTCGGGGCAGCCCATGCCGCGTCCGCCGGAAACCAGAATCTTCGCATCCTGAATGTCCATTTTATTAGATACTTTCTTAATGACTTCAAGAACTTCTACATTCTGATGATCCGGGCCGATTTCAATATCAAATTTATCAACAGGGGCTGTTGCACCTTCGATCGGCTTAATTTTCTGCATAACGCCCGGACGAACAGTCGCCATCTGCGGACGATGTTCCGGACAAAGAATGGTCGCCATGATATTGCCGCCGAAAGCAGGACGGGTCATTCTCAGGTTCTTCGTGCCGTCGTCAGCAATTTCCAGCTTTGTGCAGTCCGCAGTCAAGCCGGTCTTAACTCTGGCGGAGATGCGGGGAGCAAGATCACGGCCGATTGCAGTTGCGCCGTAAAGAACGACTGCCGGCTTGTATTTTTCAATTATCTTGCACATGCTGTGTGTATAAGGCTCTGTAGCATATACTTCAAGAGCCTTATTGTCGACCATAATGATTTTATCCGCACCATAGCGCGCTAAATCATTACAAAGGCCGGAAACATTATAGCCAAGCAGAACTGCCGTTACTTCTGTTTCCATATCTTTTGCAAGCTCTTTGGCTTTACCAAGAAGTTCAAAGGAAACACTAGCGATTTTATTGTCTACCTGTTGTACGAAAACAAATATGCCCTTATATTCTTGAATATCCATTTTGCTCACCACTTTCAACTATATAATGAATTTTTCTTTGAGCTTTTCCAGCATAAATTCTGCGGATTCCTGCGGGTCAAGGTTAACAAGCTGACCTGCTGCCTTCAAACTCTTTGTGAATGTCTGCGCAACTCTGGTAGGTGAGCCTTTCAAGCCAATGGCAGAATCATCAACATCGATATCCTTACGGGTAATGATCTTAACTTCTGCGTTTCTGTAAGCGTCAAAAATTCCGCCCGGAGTCATATAACGCGGCTGATTCAATTCACTTAACGCAGTAATCAGGCAGGGCATTTTCGCCTTAACAATGTGATATCTGTCCTCATACTGGCGTTTTACAGTGACATAATCACCGTCAACTTTGATTTCTTCTGCATAGCTGATATTCGGAATGCCAAGATGTTCCGCAATCTGCGGGCCAACCTGGGCCGTATCACCGTCGATTGCCTGACGGCCTGTGATAATCAGGTCATAAGGAAGGGTTTTAAGAGCAGCTGCAATTGTTGTGGAGGTTGCCAAAGTATCGGCGCCGCCGAATGCTCTGTCTGTTACCAGAATTGCTTCATCCGCACCCATCGCGAGCGCTTCGCGCAGGGCTGCGTCAGCCTGCGGCGGCCCCATGGTAAGTACTGTAACATGAGCGCCGAGTTCGTCTTTCAGGCGGAGGGCGGCTTCAAGGCCAGCCTTATCATCGGGGTTAATAATGCTGGGAACGCCTTCTCTGATGAGCGTTCCGGTTACCGGATCAAGTTTGACTTCATTTGTATTAGGAACTTGTTTAATGCAAACTACAATATTCAAAAATTGTCACTCCTTTTGGGCTTTATTGAATCACTTGAGTTCATGTGAGGAAATAACCATGCGCTGAACCTCACTGGTGCCTTCGTAGATCTCTGTAATCTTCGCATCACGCATCATGCGCTCAACCGGATATTCTCTGGTGTAGCCATAACCACCGTGAAGCTGAACTGCCTTTGTAGTAACTTCCATCGCAACTTCGGCTGCAAACAATTTTGCCATTGCCGCTTCCTCGGAGTAAACCTTCTGCGTGTCTTTCGCCATCGCAGCGCGGTATACGAGCATCTGGGCAGCCTTGATTTTTGTTGCCATATCGGCAAGCTGGAACTGTGTGTTCTGGAATTTAGCAAGCGGTTTGCCGAATTGCTTTCTTTCCTTTACATACTTGACGGTTTCTTCGTAAGCACACTCAGCCAAGCCCAAAGCCTGTGCAGCAATACCAATACGGCCGCCATCCAAAGTATTCATGGCAAGGTTGAAGCCTTTGCCTTCTTTACCCAAAAGGTTCTCTTTCGGAACAATGCAGTTTTCAAAGATCAGCTCGCAGGTAGAAGAACCGCGAATACCCATCTTCTTCTCTTTCTTGCCAACGCTGAAGCCAGGGAAGTCTTTCTCAACAATAAAAGCGGAAATGCCTTTTGTACCCTTGCTCTTGTCTGTCATTGCAATAACAATATATGTATCTGCATAGCCGGCGTTGGTAATAAAGATTTTGCTGCCGTTCAATACATAATGATCGCCTTCCAGTACGGCTTTTGTCTGCTGCATGGAAGCATCCGTACCGGCATTCGGCTCCGTCAACGCAAAAGCGCCCAATTTTTCACCTTTTGCAAGCGGAACAAAATATTTCTGGATTTGTTCAGGAGTACCAAATTTTAAAATCGGAGCAGCACCCAAAGAAGTATGTCCGGAAATAACAACGCTTGTTGTTCCGCAGACTTTCGCTACTTCCTCAATGCACATAACATAGGCAAGAGTGTCGCAGCCCTGTCCGCCGTATTCCTTCGGGAAAGGAATTCCCAGAAAACCATATTTACGAAGCTTTTCCACTGTTTCGGTTGGAAAACGCTCTTGGTCATCCAATTCCTGAGCCAACGGCTTTATTTCGTTTTCCGCAAACTCTCTGTAGAGATTGCGAGCCATCTCGTGTTCTTTGCTAAGTACGAAATCCATACTCGTTCCTCCAAAATCTATTTTTGCAACAACTGCTTATTTTGAATAATCGTAGAAACCCTTACCGGTTTTTCTCCCCAGCAATCCGCCGCGAACCATTTTCCGGAGTAAAGGATGAGGACGATATTTGCTGTCGCCTGTTTCAGACTGGAGTACTTCCATTACAGCAAGAACAACATCCAAACCGATCAAGTCGCCTAAAGCCAGAGGGCCCATCGGATGGTTTGCGCCAAGCTGCATCGCCGTATCAATATCTTCCGCAGAGGCAGTTCCGTCAGCGTAGATTCCAACCGCTTCGTTAATCATCGGGACAAGGATTCTGTTAACAACGAAGCCGGCAGCTTCTTTGACCTGAACCGGTGTTTTGCCGATCTGGACAGAAATCTGCTTAATCTTCTCTACTGTCTCGTCCGGGGTTGTAATACCGGCAATAACTTCGACCAGCTTCATTACAGGAGCAGGATTGAAGAAGTGCATGCCGACAACCGCTCTGTCAAGGCCGCTTGAAATTTCTGTGATAGAAAGAGAAGAAGTGTTCGTAGCAAAAATTGCATCCGGCTTGCAGATGCCCTGTAATGCCTTAAACAGTTCCTTCTTCAGTTCCATTTTTTCAAGAGCTGCTTCTACAATCAAGTCACAGTCGGAAACAATTTCCCGTGTACCGGTTGTAATCTTTGCAAGGATCGCATCTGCTTTCGCCTGATCCATTTTGCCCTTGGAAACAAGTCTTTCAAAGTTCTTGGCAATTTTCTTTTTCCCGCCGGCGGCAAATTCTTCGTTAATATCGCAAAGCTTTACTGTAAATCCGTCGGTCTGAGCAAATGCCTGGGCAATACCGGAACCCATGGTACCCGCGCCAATAACACCAACTATCATTTTTATTCCTCCTGATAAATATATTTTTAATTACTTGTTAACAAACGGTTCTGGTTTACGTTTCTCCAGGAAAGCCGTCATCGCATTTTTCTGATCTTGTGTTTCAAAGCAGGAGGCATGCATCGCGGCTTCAATCTGAACGCCGGTATCGATATCTGTCTGCAAGCCAAGGTTGATTGCTTTCTTTGTTG
>JAAYWU010000289.1 GCA_012516295.1 Clostridiales bacterium
ACCGCTTTAAAAACCTTTAAGGAAGGGGATATCCTTGTCATCCCGCAGACAAGCAATAGAATTCTGAACATCATCAAAAAAGCTTCCGGCATTATCACCGAAAGCGGCGGCATGAATTCCCATGCCGCAATCGTCGGCCTGGCTTTGGACAAGCCGGTGATTGTCGCCGCGGAACACGCCACACAGATTTTAAAAAGCGGCACAACGGTTACGCTTGACGCCGCCCGGGCAATTGTGTTCAGCGGAAAAGAAAAATGCGGGGTCTGATTCCTGTTCCGGTTTACAAAAGGCTTGATTCTGTTCATGTGCGGAACCAAGCCTTTTTTGTATCTTTTTTTATTTCTTCAGATAATCCGCAAAGGCCATCTTTTCGACGGTATTGCTGTAATATTTCGGACTAATATTGACGGCTTTCAGATACGTTTGCAAATTCTTTTTAATAAGAGCCTGATAATTTTCCTTTGAATAGCGTGAAATCATCTCTTCCGCAATATCTTTATGCGTTCCGCAGAAATCGCGAATGGACGAAGCAAAATAGCCGCCATCCTTCGCCTGTGTAATATCCGTGCATTTTATTGTGCCGCCGCTTTCCACAGCAGTAATTGCAACCGGAAGAACCGCTCCGCCCGTTTCAAAAATCGTGTCGCCAAGCACCTGGAAGTCCTGCATACACACTGTCGCAAACAGCTTTGTTGTTTCAGCTTTCCTGTCACTTCCGTAAAGAACAGGAGCAAAGATGGTAACCGTATCCTCCTCATTTTTCGAATAGCGTTCAATCAAAGAAGCATACACGAAATCATAATCGGGGTCGCCGGTTTCCCAATAGACGGCTTTCGGCATTGGAAGCGGATTTAGCGGCTGCAGTTTTTCGTACCATTCCTGCGCCGTATGATAACTGCCTTCGGGAACATTGTTTTTCGCGCCCAGCAGTTCCACACAGATGGCTTTCATCACCTCGCCGCGCAGCCCGTCCGCTCGCCCCAACTTAAATTCGTTCAGCAAATAGAAAAGCGCATCGTTCCCTGCTTTGATAATATTCTCATATTCCTTTTGGTGCGCGTTAATATAATCAGCCGGATTGGAACTTTCTTTCGGGGACGATAAAATTATGTTTAGATTGTTCTCTATATTATCTGTATCCCCCGAAGCTTGGGACTCAAGCGCGGCCGCATTGCTCGAACGGCCTGCGGAAATGCCGGAAGAAGCCGATTCGGGCTTTCCCGGATTAGGGGCCGAATTGCAGGCAGTAAAGAATACCGTGCACAGGGATAAAAATAGTGCCGCACATTTTTTGCCCGGTCCCTTTGTGCTGAATAACTTCGGAAAACGCATCGTGATTCCTCCCTCAATTCAACAGGCCGGGCAAAGTGCCGGCACGATTTCTTTATTACTTTTTATTTTGCCTCATAAAAAGCCCGGATGCCAAGATAGGTCATGTAAACGTCCAGCTTCGATACGATTTCAAAAGGAGAATGCATCGACAGGACCGGAACGCCGACGTCCAGAACATCAACATTCAGACTTGCTATGCACAGGGCAACGGTTCCGCCGCCACCGGCATCAACCTTGCCCAGCTCGCCAATCTGCCAGAGAACGCCGTTATCCTCAAACAGCCGGTGGATTTCCGCAACGAATTCCGCCGATGCTTCACTGGAACCGCTCTTTCCTCTGGAACCCGTATATTTGGCCATTCCAATACCATTATTGATATAGCAGGAGTTGTTCGGTTCATACACGCTGGAATAGGTCGGGTCAAAAGCGGCCGTCACATCCGCGGAAAGGCATTTGGACTTACTTAAAACATGCTGCGGCTCCAACCCTTCCGCTCTTGCCAGATCCGAAATAAAATACTGCATAAACCGGGAGTTTAAACCGGTATTGCCGTCGCTGCCGATTTCCTCCTTATCGGCCAAAACAGTAAGCACCGTTTGCTCCGGAGTCTGTATTTCCAGCGCTGCCATAATCGCCGGATAGGCACAGACCCTGTCATCGTGGCCATAGGAACCGATCATGCTGCGGTCAAAACCGATATCCCTTGCTTTGAACGCCGGAACAAACTCAATATCGGCGGAAACAAAGTCCTCCTCCGTCATGCCGTATTTTTCATGAATCAGCCTCATGGCATTCAGTTTAAATAAATCGTCGCCTTCGTCGGAAACGACCGGGCGGCTTCCCACGACGATATTCAAATTTTCCCCTTCAATCGCTTTAGAAAGCTTCTTTTCATATTGCTCCGCGCTTAAATGCGGGAGAAGGTCGGTGATGCAGAACTGCGGATCGCCTTCCTCTTCGCCAATGCAGATTTCCATCGGTGTACCGTCTTTCAGCACCGCAAGGCCGTGCATGGCAAGGGGAATCGCCGTCCACTGATATTTCTTCACCCCGCCGTAATAATGGGTTTTAAAGAAAGCGATTTCGTTTTTCTCGTAGAGCGGATGCGGTTTCAAATCAAGGCGGGGGCAATCGATGTGCGCTGCTGCAATACGGACGCCGTTTTTGCAGCCGTTCTTCCCGATAACCGCAAGAATCAGGGCTTTTCCGCGGTTGTTGTAATAAACCTTATCCCCTGCGTTGTATTTTTTCGCAGGATCAAACGGCACAAACCCGGCGGCCTCCGCCGCTTTCACGCTGAAGCGGACTGCTTCCCGTTCGGTTTTGGACTCGTTTAAAAACTTCTTGTAGCCCTCGCAAAATTCATCCGCTTTGCGAACCTTTTCGTCCTCTACTTTAAAAAAGGGATTTTTGCGGTCAAGCAAAAGCTCTTCCGACATTTTTTTAACATCTTCCTTGCTAAGCTTAGTCATTCACACTTTCTCCTTTGTCGTTAAATTGATAAGTCTTTTTATAATTCTCGTAATTCTTCAGGACGACCTCGACATAATTCCTTGTCTCTTCAAAAGGAATTTTGTCAAGCGTAACGCCATCCTTTGAAATATCCGGATCCTTCAGCCATGCGTTTACCGTGCCGATTCCGGCGTTATAAGCGCATAGCGCGGTTGCCTGCTTGCTGTATTTATTGAACAAAATCGACAGAAACTTACAGCCGTAGCGAATGTTGATTTCCGGGGTATACAAATCGTTTTCGGTATATTTTTCATCGGTCTTCAGTTTTGTCTGCAGCCAATCGAACGTGTCCGGGGTAAGCTGCATCAGGCCGATGGCTCCCGCCCGGGATTTGTCGTCGGGATCAAAATTGCTTTCCGCTTTGATAACGGAATACACCATTGCCGTGTCAAGATTGTTTTTCGTGGCCTCTTTTGCAACAAAA
>JAAYWU010000290.1 GCA_012516295.1 Clostridiales bacterium
GTAATAAATTCGTTGCCCATCGGGGGAATAATGTGCTTTATAACCTGCGGGAGAATAATGCGGAAAAAGGTTTGCTTCCGCGTGAAACAGAGCACCTTCGCGGCTTCGTACTGCCCCCTCGGGATTCCTTCAATCCCTCCTCGGAAAATCTCCGCAAAATAAGCCGCATAATTCAGAACGAACGCGACCTCGGCAGCCAAAACGCGGTCAAGCTGGATGCCGAAAAGGGGCTTGAAAGCGTAGAAGAAAAATAAAAGCTGAAGCATCAGCGGCGTGCCGCGCATCAAAAGTATGTATAACCTTACCGGCAGGTTAATGACCGCGATTTTGCTCATTCGCCCTTTGGCGACAAGCAGCCCCAGCGGAAGCGAGAAAATCAGCGTGACAAAAAAGATGCGCAGCGACATCAGTGTCGCTTCCAGCATCTGTGTCAGCAGCATTTGATAATTCATGAATGAGAACCTCCAATATTCGACGCACCAAGGATAAAAAGCCAAAGGCACGGAACCGGACCTTGTCCGATTCCATGCCGCTTGGGGAAAAATGGTGGCTCCAACCGAGTGAAGAGAAAGCCTCGGTTGGAGGTCTATACATGGCTTCCTCGGTTACCATCCTCGGAATGCTGTAGTATGGCATTAGAAAGTTTACTTTCCGATGGTCGTAACATCCTTATCGAACCATTTTTTTGAAATTTCGGCCATTGTTCCGTCGGCCGCCATTTCTTTCAAGGCGCCTTCAATTTTTGTTTTCAGCGCGTTGTCCGCTTTGCGGAAACCGATTACATAGTCCTCGGTTGCAAGGGAGGAGTCCTTACCGTCCTTTTCCTGAAGAATCCGGTAGGCATTGGGATTGTTCGCCAGGTAATAGCGGGCGACAACCTCGTCGATAGCGATGGCATCAATTGTACCGTTTTGCAGTTCCAGTACTGCTTTCGAGTAGTCGTCGATCTGTACCACCGATTTCAGGGAATTTTTAAATTTTTCGTTGGAATTCAAGGCGGATTCGGCGGAAGAGTCCGACTGCACGCCGATTGTCTTCCCGGCTAAAGAGTCCAAGCCCTGAAAAGAAGTGTTTGTTTTTACCAGGATAATCTGCTGGTTCTTCATGTACGGTGTGCTCAAGTTGAACTTTTCTTCGCGCTCGGCGGTTTTGCTGAAGCCGTTCCACAGGCAGTCCACATTGCCGTTGTTCAGCTCAACCGTTTTGTTATCCCAGTCGATCGGCTGGGTTTTCAGTTCAATGTTCAGACGTTTGCAGGCCTCTTTCGCAAGATCAAGGTCGAAGCCGACCAGCTGGCCCGCCTCCGTATCGATATATCCCATGGGCGGGACCGCGTCGTCCAAACCAAGCACCAGCTTGCCGGATTTCTGTACTTTGTTCCAGGAATCATCCTCTGCCGGGGCGGAGGAACCGGAGCTGGCGGCGCTGTTGACGATACCGCAGGCGGCGCAGGAAAGAGCGATTCCGGCGGTTAATAACAATGCAATAATCTTTTTCATAATAAACCTCTCTTCTTTGAATCTCCTGTTAGTATATTACCTTATTAGCATGCTAAAGTAAAGAGGAAAATAAAATTTCGTAGAGTTGCACCACGAATCCTTTCCTTTTTCGGGACTGGACGGCGATTATAGACAACGCCGGAGCAGGAAATGAGCTCGCGGGGAGGCGGACCATAGGGAAATAATGGCGGTATTGCCCCGTTTCCTATAAAGCCGGACTTGAATAGGCACACGTGAGGATTGAACCGGATGCTTTTTTGTATGGCCTGGTATATCATATGAAATTTTGTAAATCTTAACAGGGGAGGGATATTCTATGAAATCGATTTGGAGTGAAAGCTGCAGTCTGCCGAAAAGGGATTCGCTGAAAGGCGATCTGGTTGTAGAAACAGCCGTGATCGGGGCCGGAATGGCAGGGCTTCTTACGGCGTACCTTCTGCAGAAGGAAGGAATGAAGGTTGCGGTGCTGGAAGCGGCGGAGACAGCAAGCGGCGTTACAAAAAATACAACGGCGAAAGTTACCGTACAGCATAATCTGATTTACAACAGCCTGATACAGAACATTGGAGAGGAACAGGCAAAGCAGTACGCCGACGCAAACCAGAAAGCCGTTGAAATGTATCGAAGCATCATTTCGGAAAACAGCATTGACTGCGATTGGGAAACAAAGCCCGCGTTTGTGTATTCCCTTGAC
>JAAYWU010000291.1 GCA_012516295.1 Clostridiales bacterium
AAGCCGGCGCGTGTCAATATTTCGATCGCTATTTCGACCTGCGGCGGTAATTGTATCTTCATTGCTCCGCCCTTCTTATCCTGTAAAATAATTGCGAAAATTAATTATAAATAGTATATACGGGAATACGGTGAAAAGCAAACAATCACCTTGAATATTTTTTTAATTTTTCCTTCGCATGAATCACCCTGCCCATGGTAATAATGATAGTAAGTTTTACATGGAATGAGGGGACGGCATGCAGTACAACAAAGTTGAAATCTGCGGGGTGAACACCTCAAAGCTTAAGGTTCTTACCGAAAAGGAAAAGATGGAGCTGCTGCGCCGTGTAAAAGAAGGCGATACCAAAGCGCGTGAGGATTTAATCAACGGAAATCTGCGCCTTGTATTAAGCGTGATTCAGCGTTTTACGAACAGGGGGGAAAACCTGGACGACCTTTTTCAGGTTGGCTGCATCGGCCTGATTAAAGCAATCGACCATTTTGATATCAACCAAGGCGTCCGTTTCAGCACATATGGCGTTCCCATGATCATCGGCGAAATCCGGCGTTACCTGCGGGATAATAATTCCATTCGAGTCAGCCGCTCTTTGCGCGATACGGCTTATAAAGCCATGCAGGCGAAGGAAAGGATGACGGCGCAGAACAACCGGGAGCCGACCATTGAAGAAATTGCAAAGGAACTGGATCTGCCCCGGGAGGATGTCGTTTTGGCGCTTGAATCCATTGCCGAACCGGTTTCCCTTTACGAACCGGTTTTCTCGGACGGCGGCGATACAATTTACGTAATGGATCAAGTGGGGGATAATAATGATGATTCCAACTGGCTTGATGAAATCGCGCTTAAGGAAGCAATACGGGATTTGAACAACAGGGAAAAGCGTATTCTGTCCATGCGCTTTTTTCAGGGAAAAACGCAAATGGAGGTTGCTTCGGAAATCGGTATCAGCCAAGCGCAGGTTTCCCGGCTTGAAAAAGCCGCTTTGGATAAAATTAAAAAAGACATATAATGTAATGGCCATTTTTTTATCACTTTATGAATCATTATAATCGCAAGAGAAAAAAGCCGCTGTGAAAATTCACAGCGGCTTTTAAAAGCTATCGCTATTTGCAAAACTTATTCAGATAATTGTCAATGCAGGTCTGAATAATCTCTTTTGCATCCTCTGGCCCTTTCACCTCATCAATCGCGGTGACTTTCCCTTCCAACTGTTTGTAAACGGAGAAAAAGTGAGTCATTTCATCAAATATATGTTTCGGAAGTTCGTTAATGTCGTGATAACTGTTGTAGTTCGGGTCGTTAAAGGGAATGGCGATGATTTTTTCATCCTTCATCCCATTGTCCGTCATAATGATTACGCCAATCGCATAGCAGCGGACCAGCGACAAAGACTGTATATCCTCAGAGTAGAGGACTAAAACATCTAACGGGTCCTTATCGCTTGCGTAGGTGCGCGGTATAAAGCCGTAGTTAGCAGGATAGTGGGCGGATGTGTAAAGAACTCGATCCATTATGAGCAAGCCGGTTTCTTTGTCCAGCTCATACTTGATTTTGCAGCCTTTTGGTATTTCAATTACAGCGCAAAAATCATCAGCGTGAATTCTTTTGGGTGAAATGTTATGCCAGATATTCATGATTAGCTTTTTTACCTCCTGATTTTATTAATTTACTCTATTCTACCATTTCTGATAGGGTTAATCAATTAATTAATTATATAACAAAGTCGGGCATATAACTGTAGTGGAGGTGGGAGCGTGAATTGCAGACTGATTGATATGCGCCACAAAGAAGTCATTAATATAAAGGATGGAACGCGGATAGGATGTGTTTGCGATGTGGAAATCGATACAGCGGACGCGCGCGTGGTTGCGATTGTAATTTACGGCCGCCTGCGCTGCTTCGGCCTTTTGGGAAGGGAGGACGACATTATTATTAAGTGGCAGGATATCCAGGTTATTGGTGACGATACTATATTAGTGTGCTATAATAATTGCTGTCATGCAAGGAAACGACCGCGCGGATTTGGGGGATTCTTTGGAAATAATTAAAAAACTTGAAATTCCTTCCCATTTATGGTATAATGGTCGGCGCGATAAAAAACTCACGCTTTACTATGACGATTTGGTGCCCGCTAGGGTGTTGCGTCTGATCAGGTAGAGCGGCGGTAAAACCAAGGAGGAAAAATTATGTCAGTCGTATCAATGAAACAACTTTTGGAAGCAGGCGTTCACTTCGGTCACCAGACCAGAAGATGGAACCCCAAACTGGCGGAGTACATCTTCACCGAGAGAAACGGTATTTACATCATCGACCTTCAGAAAACCGT
>JAAYWU010000292.1 GCA_012516295.1 Clostridiales bacterium
GCATTTTTCCGGCAACCTTACGGACAACGACAGCGATTGGGTGCTTGAGCACCCGATTCAAAAGACCGTAGTCGCCGTTCAGCAGGCGCATGAATGCCTTGAGCACGGCCTGACCACCGTTGGCGAGATTTCCCGTTCCGGACTGCACATCCGCAACATGATTGAAGCGGGCGTTATGACCGGCCCCCGCGTGGTCGCCACCGGGCTTGGCTTTGCCCGCACCTGCGGCCATGGCGACAGCCACAAGCTGCCCCTTTGGTACAACGAGGAATCCCATCCTTGGGCAGAGCGCGTAGACGGCCCGTGGGAATTGCGCAAAGCGGTTCGCAGACGCCTTCGCGAAAACCCGGACGCGATTAAAATCTGGTCGACGGGCGGCGGCATCTGGCGCTGGGACCAGAAGCTGCACCAGCACTACACCCTTGAGGAAATCCAGGCCGTCGTTGACGAATGCAACATGGTCGGCATTCCGGTATGGTCCCACGCCGAAGGCTACGGCGGCGCTCTGGATTCCGCAAAAGCGGGCGTACATCTGATCATTCATGGTCAGACCCTCAACGACGAATGCCTGGACATCATGGCGGAAAAGGGCATCTACTTCTGCCCGCCCATCCAGTTCCTGAACGAATGGTTCAAATCCTACGCTCCGCCGTATATTCCGGAGGTTCATGACCAATATCCCGGAGACACCGTTGCCGAAAAGGAATTGAACCGTGTTTACGCAAACCTGCGCAAAGCAAAGGAAAAGGGCATCGGCCTGACCATCGGTTCCGACTCCTTCTGCTCCAGCCTGACGCCTTACGGCACCACCGCAATCGGTGAAATGTACTCCTTCGTGGAAAGAGCGCAGATTTCCGAGATGGACACCATCATAGCCGCCACGAAAACCGGCGCGGAAATGCTGAAGGTCGGCGATGTCACCGGTACGCTGGAGGCAGGCAAGTTTGCCGATCTCCTGGTAATTAACGGAAACCCGCTGGAGAACATCCGCGCAATCCATGTGGACAACATGGAGGTTATTATGAAGGAAGGAGCGGTGATAAAGGGATAAGTTTACGCAAAGCCTTTTCAGGAATCCATTTCGACCCATACAAACACCTTAACATAAATTAAAATAAAGAAAACAGGGTGGAACCGGCAGCTTTCTCCGGTTTCCGCCCTGTTTTCCATTTCTTAATTTGTAAGGGACTCAGCTTTCGCTGATAATGCCATACTGAACGGCCCACTGGTATTTCTCGTAAGCCGAGAAAAGGGCTGTCTGCGCCGCTTTTACCTTTGCGTATTGGGTATCGAGCTGATCCTGCGCGTTGATGAGGGAAAGCTGGGAAAGCAATCCGGCGTCATACAGCTTTTTGGAAGCGTCGAAGTTTTTCTGCTCCACCGCCAGCGCCTTCTGCTCCACGGCAAGAAGGTTGTTTTTGTCGTTCACCGCGTCATACAGCTTGCGGAACGAGGCGGCAAAGCTGCCCTTTTCCTCGTCGTAATCCGGATTTTTATAGGCGGAGCCGGAGGTGTCCCCCGGATAAATCACAAGGGCATCCGCCAGATCGTCTTTAAATTTGATTTTGCTGACATCGCTCAGCCTGGCAAATGGAAGGGAATGAATATTGAGGGAATGGTTGTAGTTCCTGCCCAGCATGGTGTTGAAGCTACGCTTTAGCGCCTCAAGCTGCGATTGCATGGTCTGGATGCTGGCCTGCAGAGAATCCCCCTGCGCCTTGGTCTGTTCAAGCTGCAAGTCGCTGACGTAACCCCCGTCGTGCAGTTGCTGGACATTGCTCAAGTTCGCATTGTAGACGGTTTGTTTCCGGATCATCTCGTTGAGCTGGTCGCGAAGGCTGTTGAAGGAAATAAACAGGGTTCTCGCGGCAATTACGGTCACATCGTGCGGAGTGTCCTTGCCGCCCATGGACTGATCAAGGATGGAAGTGGTGGCGCCGATCTGAACAAGGCTGGCCTTTACAAGGGCAAGCTGGTTGGAAACCGACTGGTATTCCGCGCTCCCCGGCTCCAATGTGCTCAACTGGCTTGTGAGCGTCGCCGCATAACTGCTGAGCGAGCCGGTCACGGACTGCAACTCGCTGACCGCGTCGCTGAAATTCACACAGTCCTCCACCAGTTCCTCAATATCATCGTAGCTTACGTTTTTTACATCCCATGCGTCCGCCGCAAAAGCCGCGGGAGCACAGGTGCCGATGAGCAGGCTGACCATCAGCAGACAGGCTAAAATACGCTTTTTCGTAAAAACTCCTCCTTTATCCGTTTGTATGGGAAACGATATGCAGATTCACACCGTCTTTGGCCTTATTGACGCCCTGAACAATGACCTCGTCACCGCTTCCAAGGCCCTTCACCTCAACATACGCGCCGTGGGTCTCCCCAAGCGTTACCTCCACCTGGGCCGCCTTTCCGCTGCGCACCGCAAA
>JAAYWU010000026.1 GCA_012516295.1 Clostridiales bacterium
AATCCGTATTAACTCAAACAATAAGTCGACTTCAAGCTCTTTTTCGCCGAATGGCCTTGCGTCAATATTGTCCCCGCAATGGTTTTCCGCTTCCGCGTCAAGATAGATAATACTGGAAAATTCAATTTTGACAATCGGACGGAATAAGCAGGTGGTATCCACCAGAACGGAATCCAAAACAAAAAATTGATGTTCTTCCACACGCCCGTCGTCAAGTTCAAATATGGCGTCTTCCGGGTGATAGCCACATTCCAGTAATATTTTTTTAGGCGCGGGGTGTTTTGGGGCGGAACAGTAGGTTTTCCCCTTTTCTCTGTATTTCACCCGGTCTTTTTCCCTGTCTTTGTCGTCGCAGTAATAAATACCGTCATTTATATAACCCATTGAAAGACACTCCTGTTATAAAATTTAGAGAGTTTCACCTGGTTTATATTATTCAAATGAACGGTACCGGGTTCCGTTGGCTGCCCCCGAATTCTTCCCGTAAAATGCCGGGTTATCGCCGTTAGGAAATATTCGGCAGGGGGAAGTGCTTTTTCAGCTTTTCGGTAAAATATTTGATAAAAGGCCCGAGGCAGAATGCGGTAATAACCGTGCCCAAGCCGACCGTGCTGCCGCAGAGCCAGCCGATCAGCACGGAAAGGGTATCGCAGGCTATGCGGCACCAGCGGAATTCTATCTTCGTGTATTTTGTGACCATCAGGGTGACGCTGTCATAAGGCGACGCGCCAAGCTGTGGATACATATACAGGGCGGCGGTAAAGGAGAGGATCAGAACCCCCAATGCCATGCACAGGAGCCGAAGCCAAAGCTCCGGCTCCTGTGGTAGGAAGGAAGACAGAATTCGATTAAAGTGGTCAACCAGCAATCCGATGACGCTCATATTGATGACCGTACCGAAGCCGATGAGATTCCTTGCAAAGAAAAATGTAAAGACAAGGAATATTCCGTTTACAATAAGCAGCATGGAACCGAAGTCCCGGCAGAGCTTTCGGGATATGCCCAAGACCAGGCAGGTGCACGGGTCGGTGCCGAAGCCGGCGTAGATGGAGAGCGAGATGGAAAGGGTCATGATAACCGTGCCAATCAGAACCATCGCCATACGCTTGATTAAGGTTTTATCCATTCGAATTTCTCTTTCTATATATGTAGTCAGGGCTTGCGAAGCTTCGGAACAAACAGGATTGCCGCAGCCCAGAACAGCTCATAGATGAGAAGCGCGGTAACGGAAAGCTGCCCGAAGCCGGAATAACAGGTTAAGAAGGAAACCAGCAGGAATCCAAGGATGACCGCGACGGTCTGCATGGCGACGGCCATGGAAATATTGCTGCGTTGGCGCACACACGCGCTCAGCATCCGCATCATGGCCGCCGGGCGGCCCTTTGTTGCCAGCATGGCGGGCGAACGCTCCTGCGGTTCGGCCGTCAGCTTGGTATAAACGCTTCCGAGCCGTTCCGGAAGGACGCGGATGGAGTGCTCGTCCAGCCCGAAGCATTCGGCCAGCATGCGCGGGGTGATATTCGGGTCGCAGGTGCGCACAATCAGGCTGATGCCGTTGTCCTCCATTCGGCGAAGCTCCATGGCGCGCCGCCGGTCGGAATTATAGGATACGACGAACATGGCGACGAGTTCCCCGCCGGAAGCAAGATAAATGATTTTTCTCCCTGTATGGATATATTTTTCCTCGTAATCGCGCGAGGGCGGCTGAATGCTGTGCGCTTCCATAAGCTTGCGGTTCCCGACCAGAATCCGGCGGCCGGATACCCAGCCGGTAACGCCCTTGTCGTCCTCGAAAACCGGATTGTCAATCTTGGGAAGCAGGCCGCTGCTCTTAATGATTTGCTCAAATACGTCGCTCAGGGGGCCGCCTACACAGCACATCAGCGCCGTTGCGTCCACAATGGCGTCGTCGATGCGCTGCCCGCCGAAGGTTTTAATCGCGTTCAGAACGACCGTACCCTTCGGGAAAAGGTCTTTTGCGTCCACCATAACGGCGTTGACGCTGCTGAAATAGTCGATTGCGGAATAGCCGACCGCCATTGCGCCGCAGCGCGAAGCCACGTGGCACACCCGGTTGACCGGCAGGTTCACACTAAGCATGTTGACGAACGGGACGCAGATGCAGGCCGCCGCCGCAAAAGCGGTCAGGGCGCTGAATACATCTTTATAAAGAATCACGGACACGATACACAGAATGAGCGACAAAACGAAGCCGATCGGCGCCATTGTCTGCGAAGCCTGCTCGCTTGGGTCCGGTTCGTAGGATAGGCGGAGGAAATTTTTCAGAAATTTCGTCTTTGTCTGATAGGCAATGACGGGAGAGTCAATAACGCAGCCGTCTGCCATTTGCAGGGCGGTATTGTAGTCGTCGAAAAGCAGGACAGCCTGTTTTTGGTCCGGCGCGGAAACAAAACGGAAATTCCGGAGAATCCGTTTTGTCATAACCGTTTTGCCAAAGGTGTTGAAAAACAGCGCCAGCACGACAAGGACGGAGTACACATGATAATTTCCCGCCTGCACGTCGTTCGCGGAAAACAGCAGCGCAATGTTCTGCGCGGCGGCGGCAATCGTGGCCACGGCGACGGCGCTGTCGGCATTTGCCTGAAACGTTAAAAGTGCTTTCAGGCCGTTTGCTATGGGAACGGCACAGAACGCCCCGGCGATCAGAAGGAATACCAGATTCACAATCAGATACGCCTGCGGGGTAAGCCAGAGCAGCAGCTCCGGCGGCAGGAAAGCGGATATCTCCCGCAGCAGGCCAAAGCCCAGAAGCAGAAGAAGGCTGATACCCGTAACGGCGAACCGAAGGAGCAGGCGGTGCATGGTGCCCTTGAGTTCGTTCAGAACGGAGGCCGCGTCGTCCGGACTTATGTAATCGTCCAGTTCTTCCTGCTCGTCGGGCAGGTCATCGCTGGAATCATTGTCTTCTTCTTCCTCCGGCTCCGGTTCCATGGCGGCGAGTTCCGGGAAGGGAATCGGCTGTTCCGGGCTCTGCTCTTCGTCCTGCTCTTCCGGCGCCAAAGGGATGCCGTCCGGTTCGGATTCGGGGGCACTCTCCGGCTCCGCTGCATGCGCTTCCGGTTCCCCGGCATCCACAACCGGAAGCGGAATCGGCGGGGGAGCGGGCTTCGGATTCACAGGCGGAAGCCTTTTGGCCGCATGGGACAGGATTTCCTCCATGTTGTCGAGCGAAAGGATATGGACAGGCGGCCCGAACGCCCGATAAACCGGGCGTTTTACCGTCTGCGGCACCGGACGCACAGGCTCTTCCACAGCGGGTGCGTTTGGCAGCTCCTCTTTTACCTTCGGTTCATGAACGGGTTCCTTCACCGGCTCCTCGGACATCCTTCCCCGGATGGGAGGGACAATCTCCGGCTGAAGCGGTGTGGGCGGCGTCATCGGCGCCGGATACGGTTCTGTTATTTCCGGTATGACCGACGGGGCCGGATTGATTTCGGGGCCGGGTGCCGGTGTGGGAACCGGGTCCTGTTTCGGTTCGGGGATGGGTTCGGGCGGAACCGGCTGCGGGGCTGGAGGGATTGCGGCGGAAGGTTCCGCCTCCTCCGGCTTGTCCGGCTCTTTTGCCTCCGGCACGGTAAAATCAGACGAAGAATACAGATCCTCCTGCTCCAGATCGGCTTTTTTCATGATGCTCTGCACACGCTTTTTCCGATCATTGTGCAGTTTTTCAAAACGCTCGGCAATCTCATCGTCGACCGCATCGTCCGGGGTTTCCTCAAACAGGTAGGAAAAAACCGAACTGCCCGGCGCGCTTTTTGGCCGGGCGGCCGTTGCCTGCATTGCTTTTTCATAATCTTCGCGGTATTCCTCAATGGATTTCAACTGAAGCCCATAATAAATGTCGTTTTCAATGTCAAGGTCGGGGATTTCCCTTTTCCGGCGGCCGAAAAGCCCCCGGCGCCCCTTTTTCTTTTTGGACGGACCGGGGGAATCCTCTTCCTGGGAAGGCGGGGACGGCTGCGATGCGATCTGTGCGTCAAGGGCACTTTTCGCCTTCGCTGCAATTTCCTCCGGTGTAACGGGAACTTTTTTCTGAACTGTTTTCTCTTTTGCCTTTGCGGGCGCCGGCTCCTTTTCCGCTTGATCCAAGGTGCGCGCTTCCGCCAGAATTTCATCTAAGGAAAAGCGGTCACGCGGAGCTTTTTGTTTGTCGCCCATATCTATCCGCTCCTGTATTATTTTGTCTTAATACCGCTGCGCTGCCGTGCGATTTCATAGCAGATGATACCGCAGGCAACCGAAGCATTAAGCGAATTTATTTTACCCTTCATCGGCAGGGATATAACAAAGTCGCATTTTTCTTTTATCAGGCGGCTTACGCCGAAACCTTCGGAACCGATGACAACAGCCGCAGGGCCGGAATAATCCACGCTGCACCAGTTTTCGCCGTCCATATCGGCCGCGTAAATCCATACGCCGCGTTTTTTCAGTTCGTCCACTGTAGCGGCGATGTTCGTCACCCGCGCAACGGGAACGTATTCCACCGCGCCGGCGCTCGCCTTTCCGACCGCGTAGGTAAGGCCCGCGGCGCGGCGTTTGGGGATGATGACCCCGTGCGCGCCCGCACATTCGGCCACACGCAGGATGGCGCCGAGGTTGTGGGGATCCTCCAGCCCGTCCGCAATGATGATGAACGGCGGCTCGCCGCGCTCCTCTGCAAGGCGGAAAATATCGTCTACGGCAGCGTATTCCTTTACGGCCGCGACCGCGACAACGCCCTGGTGGTTCGCGTTGCCGCAGAGGAAATCCAGTTTCCTGCCGTCGGCTTCCTTGATGGAAATTCCCATCTTTTTCGCCTTGGCAATCAGCGCGCTCAGGCTTCCCGTATGCTCGCCGCGCGCCACATAAAGGCTGTCGATTGCGCGGCCGCTGCGCAAAGCCTCGTTTACCGCATTTCTTCCGGCGATAATGCCTTCTCCGCGCTGGTTATTTTCCCCGTTCATCAATTTTCCGTCTCCTTATTTTTCTCTATATAAATTTTGAAACCGTCCAAAGGCTTTACGGACGGCTTTAACACTTTGAATTTCAAATTATGTATTCATTTTTCATTTTAGCAGATATGGGAATGTCCGTCAATACGTCGCTATGGTTTAAAATTGCACGGTTCCGTTCATATTTTGCCGCGCGGGCGAATAGGTAAGAACGGGGGTGTGCCGACATGCTTCGAATTCGTTCCCGGATTGGATACAGGCGGTGGAAAAGAGGTTCCGGCGGCAGAATTCTTCGGCTGTTTTTTTGCCTGGTTCTGCTTTTCCTATTGTTAAAAAACTGCAACGCCCGGCGCGAAAACCGCTTCGATTACGCGCTGGATACGGTTTCGCGCGATTTTTCGCCGCTGGTAACCTCGGTGCTCCAAAGGCAGAAAACCGAGAATTCCATCAACACGCAGCTTCTCTATGCGGCGTATATGACCTTATTCGACAACCGGGCTTACGACGATAAGGCGGAGGTGCGCCGGCGGCTGATCCGCAGCTTTTATACGGAGGGAAAGGACGGCCCCGTCCCGGTTTCCGACACCGATCAAATTTTCAACAGCATACAGGCGGAGTTTTCGGTTACCGTTGACGGCGGGCTGAGGCGGGAAATTGTGAACCTTTCCAAAGAACTTGCGCCGGGGTATTTAAACGCTGCCGATATCCTGCGGAAAAACCTGAAAAGCGGGGACGGGGCAAAAAACAACATCGGCCTTGTGAATTTCGCATGGAACGCGCTTTTCTGCAAGAGCGGATATATTTACGGCGCGGCGGGCCAGACCGTTGACCGGGGCTTCCTTGAGCGGCAGAAGACCCGCTTTGCGGGGGTGGAACGGGCGGGGCTTTCGAAAGAGCAGTGCGATTCCATCCTGCTTCGCTTCGGCGGGCGGCCCTCGTTCGACTGCGGCGGCCTGATCAAAGCGTATTCCTGGCTGGATGAATCCACGGGGGAGATTGTCCGGGACCGCCCGGACGCCATCCCGGACTGTACCGCGAACGACCTGTACGCCCTTGCCCAGGTAAAGGGGAATATTTCGGAAATGCCCGAAACGCCGGGGCTGGGGGTTCACAAGGACGGGCATGTGGGCATATACATTGGCGGGGATGAGGTAATTGAGGCGGAGGGAAGCGCGTACGGCGTGGTGAAAACCCGGCTTTGGGGGCGCGGATGGGAGCATTATTTCCGTGTCCCGAAAATTACCTATGTCCAAAACGGTACTTACTTAATCCACAACCGTAAGATTACGCTGTACGATGGAAAGATAGCCGGTTGAATCTTGTGGAAAGGTAATTTATACAGATCGTGGAAAACTTTTTGCAAATTTGGAATTATACAGCCCGAAAACGCCTTTCTTAGAGCAATTTATACGGTCTGTATTTGCAGAAGTTTACATAATACCGTGGAATACTCTGTTTTAACTGTTGAAAACTCTGTGGAAAATGTTAATAAGTGAGCAAAACTACGGGGCTTTTCCACTTATGCATGTGAAATGTATATTTTTTTATGTAAACCGAATGGAAAAAACTTTTTAAAACACGCAGTATTCGAACCTTTACGATTCATGTTATAATAATAAACAATGAAAAGCGGACGGAATGCGCGGAAAGCAGAGGGCGAAAGAATGCAGAAAAATTTGGATTTTGATTTGGAACAGACGCTGGAATGCGGGCAGTGCTTCCGTTGGGAAAGACAGCCCGACGGTTCGTATACGGGCGTCGCTTCCGGACATATTTTAAACATTTCGGAAGAAAATATACCGCAGATCGCTCAGGATGAATTCTGGGGGAATTATTTTGACCTGAAGCGGGATTACGCGAAAATCCGCGCGGATTTGTCGGCCGCGGACAGGACGCTCGCGCAGGCGGCGCAGTTCGCGCCCGGAATGCGCATCCTGAACCAGGAGCCTTGGGAGGCGCTTTGCTCCTTCATCCTCTCTCAGAACAACAATATCCCGCGCATCCGGGGAATTGTGAAACGGCTTTGCGAACAGTTCGGCGAACCGCTTGGGGACGGCTTTTACACGTTCCCCTCTCCAGAGCGGCTTGCCGCGCTGGAGCCGGAGGACCTCTGCGAAATCCGCTGCGGCTTCCGGGCCAAATATGTCGTGGACGCGGCACGGAAGGTTGCCTTCGGGCTGGTTGATTTGGAAAGGCTGAAAACCGCGGAGCTTTCCGCCGCGCGCGAACAGCTCATGCAAATTCACGGCGTGGGGCCGAAGGTAGCGGACTGCACCCTGCTTTACGGCCTGCACCGGTTGGAAGCGTTTCCGATGGATGTGTGGATGAAACGCGCGATGCAGACCCTTTTCCCCGGAAGAAGCCCCGAAGCGTTCGGCCGCTACGCCGGAATCGCACAGCAGTATATATTCCATTACAGCCGCTGCAACCCGGAACTGTTTGCGAAGGAAAGGCAGCACGCCGGATGACGGGCTATCCGCTTGAGGAAGAAATCAAGATTATGAAATTTCCTGCAAGTTTCGGAAAGAATCTGTCGTATTTTGCGCACCGCTTCCGCAGGATGCCGTCCGGTTCGGCTTCCCGGTTCGGAGAGAGCGCCGGTTCTTAAGCCGCGCCTAGCTTTGCGTGCGGAAATCACAGGTTCCTTTTTCAGCGGTGTGAAGAAGGGAAACATTTTCAAATGAGGAAACATTATGCAGGATTCATAAAAAAGGTGCAGCCTTGGGAAATATATATTTAACTATTCATCTTTATCTTTTCAAATAATTGCGATATAATATACGCAGAAAATTATAATTGGGGGTTAAAAAATGCCACTGGTCAATACTAGGGAGATGTTCAAAAAGGCATATGAAGGCGGATACGCGATCGGCGCGTTCAACGTCAACAACATGGAGATTGTGCAGGGAATTACCGAAGCCTGCCAGGAACTGAAGGCTCCGCTCATTCTGCAGGTTTCCGCCGGTGCGCGCAAATACGCAAATCATACTTATCTTACAAAGCTGGTCGAAGCGGCGGTAATTGAAAACCCGGATATTCCGATTGCGCTTCATCTTGACCATGGCTCATCTTTTGAAATCTGCAAGGATTGTGTCGACGGCGGTTTTACTTCCGTTATGTACGACGGTTCCTCCAAGCCCTATGAGGAAAATGTGGAGGAAGCCCGCCGCGTTGTGGAATACGCGCATAAATACAACGTTACCGTTGAAGCCGAGCTGGGCAAGCTCGCCGGTGTGGAGGACGACGTAAACGTTGCGGACGACAAGGCGCAGTTTACCGATCCGGACGAGGTCAAGGATTTTGTCACCCGTACGGGCGTGGATTCCCTTGCAATCGCCATCGGTACCAGCCACGGCGCTTACAAATTCAAACCAGGCCAGAAGCCGCAGCTTCGTTTTGATATTTTGAAGGAAGTTTCCGACCGTCTGCCCGGTTTCCCGATCGTTCTGCACGGCGCTTCTTCCGTTATTCCGCAGTTTGTTGAGGAAATCAACAAGTACGGCGGCCAGATGCCGGACGCGATCGGCATTCCGGAGGAAATGCTCCGCGAAGCCGCAAAGATGGCGGTCTGCAAAATCAATGTGGACTCCGACCTGCGCCTCGCCATGACGGCCAGCATCCGCAAGTATTTGGCGGAAAATCCGAGCCATTTTGACCCAAGGCAGTATCTCGCTCCCGCGCGCACAGCCATTAAAGATATGGTTGCGCATAAGATTACTGCAGTCCTCGGCTGCGCGGGAAAAGCTTAAAGATAGTTCGTTTCCATGCAAGAAGGTCCGCCCAATCGGGGCGGGCCTTTTTGCGTTTATTCTGTGTTTCGACAGCATCCGGGGGAAGCTCCCCGTTTCCCCTTTTCCTTTTGCCGGTTCAAGAAAAGAATTTTTATCGGAAAGAAATAAATTGGAATTTTTATAATTAAAGCATTGTATTCATTGTAAATATACGCTATAATTATCGTAAATTTGGTTGAGCAATTGTGTGGTTGTTACAATCAATTCCTGAAAGGAGTATCGATAATGAAGCAGTATCAAGCAAAGAATATTCTAAATGTTGCAATTGCGGGGCATAGCGGAGCTGGGAAAACCAGCATTGCAGAAGCGATGCTGTACCTTTCCGGCGCAACCGACCGTTTTGGGAAGGTTGGGGAAGGAAGCACCGTTTGTGACTTCGATCCGGAAGAGATAAAGAGAAAAATTACTGTGTCAACCGCGGTGGCTCCTTTGGAATGGAAGAATCATAAAATTAACCTGATTGATGCTCCGGGCCTTTTCGATTTTGAAGGCGGCCTTTGCGAAGCCGTTCGCGCGGCGGATTCCGTGCTGATTGCGGTTTCCGGCAAGAACGGGGTTGCCGTTGGCACGGAAAAGGCGGTGGAGGCGGCAAATAAGCGCGGCCTGCCGAAAATTTTCTTTGTAAACGGCCTTTGCGATGAAAGCGCGCGCTTTTACAGGGTGTTCGAAGAC
>JAAYWU010000293.1 GCA_012516295.1 Clostridiales bacterium
CGCGAAATTGTGTCCAGCCCTTCGTTCGATCCAATGAAAGCGTTAAAAAGCCACAAAGACCTTCTTACGAAAAAACGCGACCGTCTGAACCAATTAATTAATCTTGTTGACAAAATCATAAAGGGGGAAACGACTATGAGTTTTCGGGAATTTGACACAACCGAAATCGAACGCGCAAAAAAGGAGTACGCCGAGGAAGCCAAAGCGCGCTGGGGGAATACCGACGCGTACAGGGAAAGCGAAAAGAAAACCGCAGGCTACCAAAAGGAAGACTGGCAAAAAGTTGAAACGGAAAGCAGCGGGATTTTAAAGGCCTTTGCGCAGATTCGCCGGCAGTCGGCAGCCAGCCCGGAGGCACAGGCGCTGGTAAAGCGCTGGCAGGATTTTATTTCCGCGAAATTCTACACCTTCACGAAGGAAATCCTTGCGGGCCTTGGGGAAATGTACACGGCGGACGAACGCTTCCGGAAAAATATCGATCAGTACGGCGGCGGCACCGCGGAATTTATGGCGAAGGCAATCGCGGTTTACTGCAAAAAATAAACGGCTTTTCTGGCTGTAAAATGCGGCGTCACCTTTGTGGATATGGAAACCGGCGCAATCGGGCTCGACTATACCGACGCGTTCGCCGGAACCCCGTTCTCGATATCAAGCCCTATACCCCCAGCCTGGACCGGGTGGAAAACCCGTCCGTACCGGCAGGGTGCGCAAACTGGCCCAAAAGCCTGGAAGACTCCGGGGAGTTTGACTGGAGCTCCGTATTTCCCTTTGATGAAACGGAATAAGAGCAGGCCGGATAACGCGTATTACGCAGAACAAGAAAAGCACCGCCCCAAAGGGACGGTGCTTTGCGTTTGGAACCGTTTACTTGGAAAGGATTTTCTTAAGATCTTCGTCCGGCGTGGAAATCGGGGATATCCCGAAATTCTCCACAAGATAATTCAGTACGTTTGGCGAAACGAACGCCGGCAAGGTCGGCCCGAGATAGATATTCTTTATTCCGAGCGACAGGAGCGTCAGCAAAATGCAGACCGCTTTCTGCTCGTACCAGGAAAGCACCAGCGTCAGCGGCAGTTCGTTTACGCCGCATTGGAAGGCGTCCGCAAGGGCAAGCGCAACGCGGATGGCGCTGTATGCATCGTTGCACTGCCCCATATCCATCAGGCGCGGCAGCCCGCCGATTTCGCCAAGGTCCAAATCATTGAAGCGGTATTTCCCGCAGGCAAGGGTAAGGATTACGCTGTCCTTCGGCGCTTTGCGCACAAATTCCGTGTAGTAATTGCGGCCGGGCTTCGCGCCGTCGCAGCCGCCGACAAGGAAGAAATGCTTGATCGCCCCGCTCTTCACCGCTTCCACAACCTTGTCGGCTACGGAAAGCACCGTCCCGTGGCCAAAGCCGGTGGTTACCTGTGTCCCGCCGTTGATGCCCGTCATCGGATGGTCGCTTTCATAGCCGCCCAGCTCCAGCGCCTTGTTGATAACCGGAGTGAAATCCTTCTTGTCATCAATATGTACGATTCCCGGATACTGCACCACTTCGGTGGTAAAGACGCGGTCGCGGTAGCTGTCTTTTTCCGGCATC